>JAZFSL010000354.1:0-8463 GCA_036446135.1 Rhodospirillales bacterium
CCGCAGGTAAAGGCCATGAGCACGCCGGATGATTATATCGTCCTTGTGTTCTTGATTATCATCGGTGGGCTTGGGCTTTATCAATCCTCCGTGGAAATGGTCTTCGGAATATCTTATTCGGTGGGACCCTGGATAGGCGGCATTTTCAAATTACAACCGGATGTGGCGATGATTGCCGGCGCACCGCTCATCAATAAGCTGCATATCATCTTTGCGCTTCTGTTCTTTGCCTACTTCCCCTTTACCAAGCTGGTACATGTTTTCAGCTATCCGTTCGGGTACATCACCAGGCCGTTTATCTCCATGAGAAGGTACGTGGCACTGAAAAAATAAGGAGTCTCAGGAAAATCCTTAGACATTTTTTCGACTATCGCGGTGTTTGAAACGATGGGTACGATTACCGAATTCGATAAAAAGAAACAATATACCGTCCTTGCCATGAACACGTTGGCCTTCACGGTCAACTTCGCGGTTTGGACCATGTTTGCGGTCATTGGTATCAAGATCAAGGCCGAGCTCAATCTCAATGAAACCGAATTCGGCTTGCTGGTGGCGACGCCGATCCTCACCGGTTCCCTGGTGCGCCTGCCCCTAGGTCTGCTCACCGACCGCTATGGCGGGCGAATCGTTTATTTCATTCAGATGATTCTGGTCGCCGTATCTACCTATGGGCTGGCCTTCGCCGATCAGTTTTGGGAGTACCTCGCCATCGGTCTTTGCGTCGGTCTAGCCGGCGGCTCATTCGCCATTGGCATTGCCTACACATCGGCCTGGTTCGAGAAACGGCGGCAAGGCACGGCGTTGGGTATTTTCGGCGCTGGCAACGCTGGCGCAGCGTTGAATATTTTTGTAGCCCCGCTGATTATCGTCGCCTTTGGGTGGCGCGCGGTGCCAACGGTCTACTCTTTAGTCATGTTGGTAATGGCCATCGTCTTTTGGTTCTGTACCTATCCGGACCCGCAGCTTGAGGAGCGCAAGAAGTCCGGGAAACTGCCGACCCTCGCCAGCATGCTCGAACCACTCAGGGAACCCCGGGTGTGGCGGTACGGTCTCGCCTATTACTTCGTTTTCGGCGGGTTCGTGGCGCTTGCCCTGTGGCTGCCCAAATACTACATGGCGGAATACGGCTTAGGGCTGACCATGGCTGCCTTCATCTCCTTGTTCTTTACCCTGCCTTCCGGCGTCATCCGCGCCCTCGGCGGTTGGTTCTCGGACAAATGGGGTGGCGACACGGTGACCTGGTGGGTGTTTTGGGTATCAATCGTTTGCCTTTTCTTCCTGTCCTACCCGTCGACGACCTTCACCATTCACGGAATCAAGGGAGATTCCTCCTTCGATATTCATATCGGCGTGGTGCTGTTCACGATTCTTGTCTTCATCGTCGGTATTGCCCAGGGGATCGGCAAGGCCAGCGTCTACCGAAGTCTCGCCGATCACTATTCGGG
This sequence comes from Rhodospirillales bacterium, assembly GCA_036446135.1. Taxonomy (GTDB): domain Bacteria; phylum Pseudomonadota; class Alphaproteobacteria; order Rhodospirillales; family Casp-alpha2; genus Casp-alpha2. Next base: position 1,446 of record JAZFSL010000354.1, read on the forward strand.
CAATATGGGGGCGGTTGGCGGACTGGTCGGCGTCATTGGCGGCCTCGGCGGCTTCACTCTTCCCATCATGTTCGGGATCGCCGCCGACGCGACGAACGTGCGCTCCAGCGCCTTCATGCTGATGTACGCCGTACTCGGCGGCGTGATGATCTGGACCTGGATGGCGTCGAGGAGTGAGCGCCGGGAGATCCTGGAGCGAGATCCGGCTCTTCGCCAACAGATGGTCAACGGAGAATTGCTGGAAGTGCAGGCGCCCGGCGGCCGCTGGCTGAGGGACTGGCACCCGAACGACGATAAATTCTGGCAGACGACGGGTCGGAGGATCGCCATACGCAATTTGGTCTTTTCCATGCCGCCGCTGCTGCTGTCCTTTGCGGTGTGGGTGCTCTGGAGTGCGGTGGTCATCGAACTCCCCCGGATCGGTTTTAAGTTCACTACCGGTGAGTTGTTTTGGCTGGCCGGTGCGCCTGGTATTTCCGGCGCCGCGCTGAGGCTTCTTTACGCCTTTGTCGTGCCGATTTTCGGAGGAAGGAACTGGACCGTATTCAGCACCTTGTCCCTGCTGATTCCTACGCTGTGGATGGCTTTTGCGGTTCAGGACCCCAGCACCCATTACGTGGTGTTCGTCGTCATCGCGCTCTTGTGCGGGCTTGGCGGCGGCAATTTCTCGGCTTCCATGGCCAATATCAGTTTCTTCTTCCCCAAGCGGATGCAGGGCACCGCGCTCGGGTGGAATGCCGGGGTCGGCAACCTGGGCGTTGGTATCGTACAGGCAGTGGTGCCCATGGTGATCTACGGCGGCGCACTGGCCGTCAAGGGCGGCGGGTCCCAGACTTATGTGCGCGGCGATGTGGCAAGCGAAATCTGGATGCAGAACGCCGCTTTTATCTGGGTTCCGTTAATTCTGTTGGCGGCCTTTGCCGCCGCGTGGGGCATGAACAACATACGTGATGTTAGCGGAACGTTGGGCGAAGAGGTCGTGATCTTCCGGCGCAAGCACGCATGGCTACTGGGGTGGCTCTACACGGGGACCTTCGGCTCCTTCATCGGATTCGCCGCCGCCTTCCCAATCCTTCTGTTGGCGCTGTTCCCAGGCGAAGGAATCGCCAAGTGGGCGTTTATCGGGCCGATCGTTGGCGCCCTGGTCCGTCCGTTCGGGGGCTGGCTGTCCGACCGCCTTGGCGGCGCCAGGGTCACGTTCTGGAACTTTGCCGTCATGCTGGTAGCGGTGATAGGAGCTCTGATATTCCTGCCTTCGGGGGCCGGCAACAACGAGGTTGCCTGGTTTTTCGCCGCCTTCATGTTGATCTTTATCACCGCCGGAATCGGCAACGGGTCGGTATTCCATGTCGTGCCGACCGTTTTCCTGACCTTGCACCAACGCCATGCCAAGGGTAAAGGCAAAGCCGCTCGTGAAGCGGCGATCTCCGCCGGCAAAATCGAGGCGTCTGTCGCCTTGGGTTTCACCGCCGCCATCGCAGCGCTTGGGTTGTTCTTCATCCCGGCGATGGTCGGCCTTTCCATTGAGTCGACAGGTAGCCCCAAAAACGCCCTGATCGTCTTTGTCATATTTTACGCGTCATGCCTGTTCGCGACCTGGTGGTGGTACCGGCGCGATGGAGCGGAGGCCAAGTGTGACTAGCCCGGCGTCGAATTGGTGGACGGCGAACGGCAACGGACAACAGCAAAGGAAAACGACATGACCGATGTGACAAAATGGGATGTTGAAGATAAGGCGTTCTGGGACACCACCGGGAAGCCCATTGCCAACCGTAATCTCTGGATCTCTATCCCAAGCCTTCTGTGCGGATTCGCGGTTTGGCTGTACTGGGGCATCATCACGGTGCAGATGCTCAATCTGGACTTTTCCTTCTCCAAGTCCGAGCTGTTTACGCTGTCCGCTATCGCCGGATTTTCAGGCGCCACGTTGCGGATTCCCAGCACCTTTTTCATCCGCATTGCCGGCGGACGGAACACCATCTTTTTTACCACTGCACTTTTGATGATTCCGGCCATCGGCACCGGCATCGCCCTTCAGGACAAGGAGACGCCGCTTTGGATGTTCCAGGTGATGGCGCTGCTTTCCGGGTTCGGCGGCGGAAATTTTGCCTCTTCCATGTCCAACATCAGTTTCTTTTTTCCCAAGCGCATGCAGGGCACGGCGCTTGGATTGAACGCCGGGCTTGGCAACGCCGGCGTGACAAGCATGCAGATACTGATACCGCTGGTCATGACCTTCGGGCTGTTTGGGGCGTTGAGCGGTGATCCCCTAATTTTGAAAAGCGCGTCGGGAACCCTGGTCGGCAAGATTTCGGCGGGTTCGGAAACCTGGATCGCCAACGCTGGTTTTGTCTGGCTGTTGATCCTGGTCCCGTTGGCTTTCGCCAGCTGGTTCGGCATGAACAATATCCGCACCGACGAAGTCACCCCCCATATCGCCGGCGGCACCTTGGGCGCTTTTGCCCGCATTTCGGCCATGCTCCTGGTCGCCCTGGTTGTGGCTTCTATGGCACTTTATCTCATCCTTCCCGCACCGATCGGATTGGGATTACCGGCATGGTCGAAATGGTTCGTGCTGTTCGGCGCCATTACCGCAACGGTCCTGGGGCTTTACTACATATGTTTCTTCGTTAAGGAGAACCTGCGTCGCCAATATGGAATTTTCCGCAACAAACACACCTGGATCATGAGCGTAATCTACACCATGACCTTCGGCTCCTTTATCGGTTACTCGGCAGCATTTGCCCTGGCGATCAAGGTTATTTTCGGCTTCCAGCATATCGAGGTGGGCGGCGTCATCACTCACGACACCCTCAACCCGAACGGCCCGAGCGCCTTGATGTACGCCTGGATGGGACCGTTCATCGGCGCCTTGATCCGCCCCGTCGGCGGCTGGATCTCGGACAAGGTCGGCGGCGCCAAGGTGACGCAGATCATCACCATCGTGATGATCCTGAGCGCCATCGGCGTCGCCTATTTCATGAAGGCGGCTTACGTTTCGGCGACGCCGGAGGAGTACTTCGTTCCGTTTTTCCTGCTTTTCCTGGTGCTGTTCGCAGGCACCGGTATCGGCAACGGTTCCACCTTTCGCAACATCCCCATGATATTCCCCAAGGAACAGGCCGGGCCGGCGCTTGGCTGGACGTCGGCGGTGGCCGCCTATGGTGCGTTCTGGATACCGCAAGTATTCGGTGAACAGATCAAGGCCGCGACCCCGGAATACGCCCTCTATGGGTTCGCTGTTTTCTACTTCATTTGCCTGTTGATGAACTGGTGGTACTACCTCGGGCCGAAAAGAGAATTCGACAACCCTTAAAAAAGGAAGCTATGCCTGTTGGAATCAGCGGCTTGGCTGGCATTTGTACAGTCTCGCCGTCTGAAGTGCTCCTTAAATTATCCCTGTAGCAGCACATGACCGCTTCTTTTGCGGCTAGGGTAAGCTCCTATGTTTCAGAATTCCTTTGACGTAATCCTGTGGCGAACCGTACTTGGTGTAGCAATTGTCGATATTACTGATCCGGCTGCTGATGCTAATCTCCGGGAATCCAATTTTTGCCATTTCGTGACGCAATGCAGCGGCAACTCTGCTAAAAGCCGCGCGGTTATAGCCATCTTCATCACGCATGCGCAGGATCGCAACGCAATCGCTAATACTTTCATTCATTAGATGTTCGGAGCTGTTGCGCGGCGGATGCGGGCGGTCAACATCGCCGGTTTGGTGATGGGCGCATTCATGCCGGTCGACAAAGCTCTGAAACTCCGGTGGAGCGGAAGCATAGTTGGATCTTAAAACGACCGGCTTACCACTGCTATCCCTGACGGCCATACCCGCCGCCATGCCGGAACGTCCTCTGCTATTCTCAACGAAGCGGACCGTTTCCCCTTTATTATTGATACAAGGTGGTGGATTAACGACATCATACGTCGTGAGTGTCTGTACGTTCTGCCCCACCGCGGCGTTGGCATAGGCCAGGCTCAATGCCAGACCAATAGCAGGAATAATGGTACTCTGTGTAGAGCCTAGCAGCGGCATCGTTTAACAACTCCTTCAAAAGAAAGCCGATCACGGCATACCAGACAAACTCAACCTCTTGCATTCAATATAGCTTGAAATGTCTCGAATGGGTCAAAAGCGGACATTACTTTGGGGGTTTAACGGTGCAATATCGATTGAAATCACCCCTCGCACCTCATATGTAAAACCCACCGAAACACATCGGAGATACGAATAATGGCTTTGGCACGATTTGCTGCGATTATCGTTCTGCCTATCGCTCTTTTCTTCGCTGAACAGGCTGTGGCAGACAGCAAAGTTTACTCAAACTGGGGCAAGGCGATAAAAGGATATGACCCCGTCGCCTATTTCACTAAAGGCAAGCCGATTGAAGGCAAAAGCAAATTCTCTCATAGCTGGAACGGCGCCAATTGGCGGTTCGCCAACGCCGAAAATCGTGACCGTTTTAAGTCTGCACCTGAGAAATACGCGCCTCAATACGGCGGCTATTGTGCCTGGGCCGTGAGCCAAGGATACACCGCACCCACCGATCCGGAAGCATGGAAAATTGTGGGCGGAAAACTTTACCTCAACTACTCAAAATCCGTGCAAGCACAGTGGAATAAAAGCATTCCCCAACATATCGCCGCCGGCGATGCAAACTGGCCCAAGATAGAGAAAGGGCTAGGAAACTAAATTCCGGCTCGAGGTTTTCTACTATACGGAATGTCCGCTTTCGGGGGCAAAGCGGACGTAATTTAGGGTGTGCCGAAAGGTCCGCTAATTGTAAAAAGCGGACATATAGATAACTGTAAGAATCAATTATATCACGGCTCTTCTCCTGGCCTTTCGAGAAGGTCATCATCCTCACAATTTTTTTTGCAGCCCCACTTCGCACAATTCATTAAAGTGGACTATTCATGAAGGGGGCGCCGGGGAGAGCACCTAAATTCCTCCTGGCGGCGTTAAGTCCGGCGTTGCTTGGAAAGGCGCCACCAGCTAGGAAACGGAAATGAACAATAGAACCATCATCAGCTGCGCGGTCACCGGTTCGGCGCCAACACCGAAAAAAAACCCGGCCGTCCCCGTGACGCCCGAAGATATAGCCATATCCGCTCTCGATGCCGCCAAGGCAGGGGCGGCGATTGTCCACATCCACGTCCGCGACCCCGAAACCGGCCAACGCAGTATGGCGCTGGAGCACTACAGCGAAGTGGTCGAGCGCATCCGTAACAGCGGTTCGGATCTGATCATCAACCTAACAACTGGTCCCGGCGCTCGGTTCGTGCCCGGCGACGACGATCCAGCGGTGGCCGGAGAGGGCACCCTAATCAAGACGGCGGCCGAGCGGGTGCGCCACGTGGAAGAGCTCAAGCCAGAGATATGTTCGCTAGACGTGGCGACCATGAATTTCAACGATGCTGTTTTCCTTAATTCCCCCAACATCTTGCGCCAGATGGCGGACCGCATCGCTGCCGCCGGCGCTAAGCCGGAACTGGAGGTCTTCGACAGCGGCCATATCGAGCTTGCCAAGCAGCTCATCGCCGAGGATCTGATCACCCCGCCGCCTTACTTCCAGCTTTGCCTCGGAATCGCCTATGGTGCTGCCGCGACGCCTGAATCGATGATGCATATGCGGGACCGGCTGCCGGAGGGAGCTATCTGGTCGGCCTTTGGAATCTCACGCCAACAGTTTCCCATGGTCGCCCAAGCGGTGCTTCTGGGCGGCCACGTGCGGGTCGGATTGGAAGACAATATCTATATGGGCCCCGGCGAGTTAGCCCCTTCCAACGCGGCGTTAGTTGAACGCGCCCGGGCCATTATCGAGAGCCTGAACGGAAATGTCGCTGCGCCTAAGGAAGCACGCGCCATCCTCGGCATCGGTGGCGAGTGAGTCGTCACATACTGCTACATTCCGCGACCACCCTCCGAATGCCCGCTTTCGGGTGTAAAGCGGACGTAATTCAGGGTATGCCTTGATGTCCGCTAATAGCCATAAGCAGACATTGGGGCGTATGTAGAGGGGTATTAAAGCAACCCAATCTGGCCAGTTGCCGGGCACAAGCATGCCGTCTACGATCCCCGGTCAGGGTCTATCGAAAGCAGGCCGGAAAGGGGAGCAATTGACGGATATATTATGGAAGTCCGCCTTTGAACTGCGGGAAATGTTGCGGAACAAGGTCGTCTCTCCTGGCGAAGTTCTTGATGCCACGTTCAAGCGGCTGGAAGAAGTCGAGCCCAAGCTAGGCGCTTTCCTTGAAGTCACCGAGAAACAGGCACGCGACGGCGCGAAAAAAGCTGAAAAAGCGCTTTTATCCGGCGATGGTATTGGTGAGCTGTGCGGCGTGCCTCTGTCGGTAAAGGATTTGATCGCCGTTAAGGATGCTCGGCTGACTTTTGGCTCACGTGCTTATCGTGACAATATCTCGACCGTCGATGCACCATCGGTAGAACGCGCTAGAGCAGCGGGCGCCGTCATTATCGGCAAAACCACCACCAGCGAATTCGGCTGCAAGGGTGTCGGTGATTCTCCGCTAACCGGGGTAACGTCAAACCCTTGGAATCTAAAACGGACTCCCGGCGGATCGAGTTGCGGAGCAGCCGCCAGCATCGCTGCCGGGGTCACCGCTTTCGGGTTCGGCACCGACGGCGGCGGCTCGGTCCGCATTCCCGCTAGTTTCACCGGACTGTTTGGATTCAAGGGGCATTTTGGGCGAATTCCGGTCTTCCCGGCCAGCGCCACGCCGACGCTGGCCCATGTCGGACCGTTGGCGCGCACGGTCCGTGATGCGGCATTGCTTCTCAAGGTCGCTTCTGGATATGACGCGAGAGATCCCGGGTCGGTTTCCGAGGCTGTTCCTGATTTTGTCGGTGCATGCGACAACCCGGCCAAAGGTCTCAAGATAGCCTGGAGCTCGACGCTCGGCTACGCCACCCCGGCGCCCGAAGTTCTCAAGATTACCGAGCAGGCGGCAAAGGTCTTCGACGAGATCGGCTGCAGCGTGACGACGGTCGATAAAGTGT
>JAZFSL010000355.1:0-6245 GCA_036446135.1 Rhodospirillales bacterium
ATGTCGTCCGAATGTCATCATGATGTCGTCATTGAGTCATCATTTTTTAGCCCCCAAATTCCCATAACCTGCTCATATGGGACAAAAGGCATCCGAAAAGAAGGCCAAAATGTCATCATTTTCCCCAGCCGAGGTGTCAAAAGACAAATTTTCATGTTTATTATTCCTATATAATAATATATAATGATTTTATTCATATTTTATTAAGGCAGTCAAGGACAAAACAAAAACTTATTCAGCCCCACCAACACGTCTATCGGACCGGCATTCATTTGCACCCATGACAATATTGGCATTGAGTTGCCACAATAAATTCGACCAAATTAGTAAAATAAATAGAGCCGGAAAGAATCATGAGGCATCAACCTTAAGACATACTTCAATCGCTGGACCGCCGCGTCGATACCATATTGGATGCCTGCACCAAATGCGGTGCCTGTGTCGGGGTTTGTCCGACGCCGGAGATTGACGACATTGATGCTGCGGACCCCGAGGCCCATCCGCATTAGTGTCGGAATTAAGCCCGCCGAAACAGGAGAAAGAACAATGGATTTCCAACTGAAAGATAAGGTCGCTTTTGTCACCGGCGGCAGCCGGGGCATTGGGCGGAGTGTGGCGCTGATGCTGGCGGAACAAGGCCTGAACGTGGCCATTTGCGGGCGCACGAGAGAAAGCCTGGATGCAACAGCGACCGACATCCGGGCGCGCGGCGTGCAAGCCTGGACTTTTCAGACCGACGTCAGCCGCCTGGAAGATATTGAGCGCTTCGTCGCTGAGGCGCACAAAGCCGCCGGGCGCGTCGATATTTTGGTCAATAACGCCGTCACCTCGAGCAGCGCGCCGTTCGATGAATTGAGCGATGATGAGTTCCGTTACCATATAGACGTCAAGCTCATGGCCTATATCCGCGTTGCGCGGCTGGTGCTGGCGCATATGGACAAACAAGACGGGCGCATCGTCAACATCGGCGGCATGACGGCGCGTATCATCGCCCCCTTGAGGATGACCAACGGTGTCACCAACGCCGGCGTCGCCAATTTCACCAAACAATTCGCCGGCTATGCGGCGCGCCATAACGTCACCGTCAATTGCGTTCATCCCGGCTACACGGCAACGGAGCGGGTCATGCAGATATTCGAATCCGAAGCCAAACAAGCCGACACGGATATCGACGCTGTCATCGCCAATCGCACGAGCGATATTCCGCTCGGTAAATTGATCCAGCCGGAAGACATCGCCAAAGCCGTGCTGTTTTTCTGCTCGCCCCTTGCAAGCATGATCACAGGCCAGTGCATCGCCGTTGACGGCGGTTCCAGTGAGGCGGTGATTTACTAATCGGCTTTATTCATCAAAATTTCCCGTTGCTCAGGCTTTAGCCTCGCGCTGCCAAAGGTTCGCGCCGACGAGGGCTTTTTCCCCTTCGGACCAGTCCTTGAAAACGTCAATGGCGCAGGAAACGCCTGGAAACTCTGGCTAAGGACGGCGCGCGATCATGTCGATTTCCACCAGCGCGCCCTTGGCCATGGCCGTAACCCCGAAGCAAGTGCGGGCTGGCAGGCGGTCGGGCGGGAAATAGGAAGCATAAACTTCGTTCAAACCACCGTAGTCGCGCTCGAATTCGGTCAAAAACACACGCGCCGATGTTACATGCTCCAGGCCTAAGCCCAGTTCACCCAGAACAATCACCAGATTATCCATGACGCGCCGTGTTTGGGCGCCGATACCGTCCGGCAAGGACTTTTTGGGATCATCAGGGTGCGTCGGCATTTGCCCGGTCAGCTGCACCCAACCGTCCGTTTCCACCGCATGGCTATAAGGTGCGACGGGCTCGGGGGCGGCAGCAAAATTATGGAAAATCAGATCGCTCATAATGGCCAGTCATATTTTCTTTTTCTCACATACGGTATCGATTCCGGTTTCACGGTGACGATGCTACCGGCTTGTGGCAGGAACACACAAGCAAGGCATTTCTTATTGGCTCGTTTCAAGCTCATCGATAAAGCCTGAAACGACATCCAGGCCACGTTGCCAGAACGCCGGCCTCGAGGCATCGAGGCCAAAAGGCGCCAAAAGTTCCTTGTGGCGCAAGGTGCCGCCGGCTTTCAGCATATCGAAATATTTCTTCTGAAAATCAGCATGCCCGTTCTGAAATACATCATATAGCGAATTCACCAGGCAATCGCCGAAGGCATAGGCATAGACATAGAACGGCGCATGCAGGAAATGCGGAATGTAGGCCCAGAACTGGCGGTAATCATCATCAAAACGGAACGCTGTTCCTAAGCTTTCCTTTTGTACTTCCATCCAGATATCGCCCAGGCGCTGGCTGCTTAATTCACCCTTGGGCCTTTCGTGATGAACCCGTTCTTCGAACTGATGAAAGGCAATTTGGCGGACGACCGTGTTCATCATGTCTTCGACCTTGCCGGCCAGCAGGGTGCGCCGCCGACGGGGGGTTTTTTCCACCGCCAGCATGGCCCGAAAGGTCAGCATTTCGCCGAACACCGAGGCCGTTTCGGCCAGGGTCAACGGCGTATCAGACATCAAAGCACCCTGCCCCGCCGATAACACCTGATGCACGCCGTGGCCCAATTCGTGGGCCAATGTCATCACGTCACGGGCCTTGCCGTGGTAATTCATCATCACGTAGGGATGCACCGAGGGCACCGTGGAATGGGAAAAAGCGCCAGAATCCTTGCCCGCTTCTGGCGGCGCATCGATCCAGCGCTTATCAAAAAACCGTTTGGCGATATCCGCCATTTCCGGCGCAAAGCCCCGGTAGGCGCCGAGAACAATGGAGCGTGCCTCGTCCCAGGAATACAGCTTGCCTGAATCTTCGGGTAGCGGCGCGTTGCGGTCCCAGGTGTTGAGCTTTTTTACCCCGAACCACTTGGCTTTGAGACCGTAATAGCGGTGCGAAAGATTGGCATAATTGGCCCGCACCGTCTTGGCCAAGGCATCGACGACCTCGTCTTCGACCTGGTTGGCCAGGTTGCGGTAGGACTTCGGGTCCGGGTAGCGACGCCACTGGTCTTCAATTTCCTTGTCCTTTGCCAGCGTGTTGGTGATCAGTGCCAGGGTACGGATATGCTGGCCCAGGCCGTCACTCAACGCCTTGGCGCCCTGTTTTCTGACAACCCCCTTGCGGTCCGATAATAAATTGAGGGTATCGGCCAGAGTCATTTCCTTTGCCCCTACCCGGCACCGCATATCGGCCATGGTCTCGTTAAACAGCCTGATCCAGGCGTTGTGGCTGGTCAGCGATTTTTCGTGCAGTAGCTTTTCTGCCTCGTCGGACAACTGGTGCGGGCGAAAGACCCGGCAGTCTCGAACCCACGAAGCATAGTGGGCAGCCTTGGGGTGTTTCAGCTGACGCTTAAGCACCGTGTCGCTGAGCCGATTAAGTTCCAGGGTAAAAAACAGGGTGTCGGTGGAAATGTCGGTTATTTTTTCCTGCAAGGTCTGCATGAAGGCGCTGATGACGGGATCGGAAAGGTTGGTCGCGTGCAGGAGATGCCCGTAACTCATGATTTTTACCATGCGTTCGGAAATTTTCTCATAGCGCCTGATGGCCGCCCCCAAGCCCTTTCCATCGAGGGTTTTAAGTCGGCCCCGATAGGTTTTGTTGAAGGCTTTTGATGCCCGGGCCGACCACGCCAGATCGTCTTGCAACTTTCTGGATTTCGGCCCGCTATAAAGGTCGTTCAGGTTCCAGCGCGGCAGATTTTTCGTTTTTTTGGTTTTAGCCATTTCTGTTCCTTTTGATTAGCAAGCCATATAATAGTGGAAAAGCCTCGCCGCAATGGCAATGATAAGCTTCAAAGACTGGAGGATAGCCTAATTATGAGCGAGAAGAACTGGCCCAATCTAGCCGCCATGTTTTTCGATCAGGTCGACAAACTCGGCGACCGGCCGTTCCTGTGGGCCAAACGTCACGGCGATTACAAACCGCTGAGCTGGGGCGATACGGCGGCGCGGGTAACGCCACTGGCGCGCGGGCTGTTGGCTTTAGGGGTCTCGCCGGGCGACAGGGTGCTGCTGGTATCCGAAAACCGTCCGGCATGGCTGGTCTCTGATCTGGCGATTATGTCCATCGGCGCCATCACCGTTCCCGCCTATACCACCAACACGCCCGACGACCACCTTCATATCCTGCACGACAGCGGCGCAAAGGGCGCCATCGTTTCCAATCGCCAATTAGCAGAACGCCTGTTGCTGGCGGCCATCAAGTCGCCGCACATTGAATTCGTCATCGCCATGGACCTGCCGGATCGGACCCAGGAATTAAGCATCAATGTTCTGCATCTGGACGACGTGATGGAACGCGGCCGCGAAGGACACCACAACATTGTCGATATGGCCGCCCGGTGGGGGCCGGACGACACCGCCTGCATCATCTATACGTCCGGCACCGGCGGCGCCCCAAAAGGGGTTATGTTGTCGCACCGCAATATTCTGTCGAACTGCGAAGGGGCCAAAGACGCGCTCGAAGAACTGGGGATGCAAAGCGAGGTGTTTCTATCCTTTCTGCCACTCAGCCACTCTTACGAACATATGGCGGGACAGTTTTTCCCGATGACGATCAGCGCCGAGATTTATTACGCCGAAGGGGTGGAAAGTCTGGCCAGCAACATGGCCGATGCCCGCCCGACGATCATGACCGCCGTTCCCCGGCTCTACGAAACGCTCCATCACCGGATTTTCCAGGGCGTGCGCAAAGCCGGCGGCACCAAGGAAAAACTATTTATCCTAGCCCTCGACCTTGGGGCGCGGCGATTTCTCGACCCGGACAGCCTGAACCTGAAAGACCGGCTGGTTAATTGGGCCCTGGATACCCTTGTCCGCAAAAAAGTCCAGGCCCGCTTCGGCGGACGCCTGAAGGCGCTGGTTTCCGGCGGTGCGCCACTGAACCCCGAGATCGGTATATTTTTCACGGCCCTGGGCATTCGCATTCTGCAAGGCTACGGGCAAACGGAAACCTCGCCGTCGGTCAGCGTCAACCGCCCCGCAAACCCCAAACTGCACACCGTCGGGCCTATTTTAAAAGGCGTCGAGGTGAAGATCGCCGAGGATGGCGAAATTCTGGTCAAAGGCGACCTCGTCATGCAGGGCTATTGGCTGAACGATGCAGCGACAAAGGAAACCATCAGGGACGGCTGGGTCCACACCGGCGACATCGGTATCTTTGATGATGACGGTCATCTGATCATCACCGACCGCAAGAAGGACATTATCGTCAATTCCGGCGGTGACAATATATCGCCGCAACGGGTCGAAGGCATTCTCACCATTGAGCCGGAAATCTCCCAGGCCATGGTCTATGGCGACAAACATCCGCATCTGGTGGCGCTAATAGTACCGGATGCAGAGTGGATGGCGGCTTTAAGCGCCGGCGAGGATGTCAAAAAAGCCCTTTCCCCGACACTCGACAAGGTCAACCAGTCGCTTTCCAATCTGGAAAAGGTTCGTCATTTTCATGTCACCATGGAGCCTTTTACCACCGATAACGGGCTGTTGACGCCGACCATGAAAATCCGCCGCCACAAAATCAATGAAGTCTACGCAGAAGCCTTGGAAGGGCTTTACCGCTAAGAGCCCTTGGAAGGCGAACGGGATTTATATTGTGCGATGCCCATGCCGAGCAAAATCACCGCCAACGCCATCACGGCGCTGGGCGATACGGCTTCGCCGAGGATCATGACGCCCCAGACCACGCCAAAAACCGGGATCAGATAATTGATCGGCACGACAAAACTGGCGTTTCGGTTTTGCAGCAGGTGAAACAGGATGATCGTCGCCAGTGCCGTCGGAAACAGACCCAGATAAACCGCCGCCCACACCGCCTCCTTGGACGGCATTAAGCTCCCCGGCGCTTCGAAGATGATCGCCAACGGCGCCATCACCACCGAGGCCACGATCATTACCGCCGCCGAGCGCGCGATAAGCGGCGCCGCCGGCATATTGCGGGCAAGAATGGCGGCCACCGCGTAACTGACGGCGCCGCCCGAAACCGCCAACTGGCGCCAGATATCGCTGCCAAGCCCCTTTATTGCCTCCGGCCCGACAAGAATGACAACACCGCCAAAACCGATAACCACGCCGGCCAGCTTGAACGGGGTCATGCGATCGCCGGTGGTAAAGAAATGCGCCATGACCACGGTCGCCAATGGCATCACCGCCATCAGGATCGCCGCCAAGCCGCTGTCGATCCGCTGCTCGCCCCAATTAATAAGGGTAAAAGGCAG
>JAZFSL010000356.1:0-2144 GCA_036446135.1 Rhodospirillales bacterium
TTTTCAATGATTACCTGGAGAGATTCGGTTTTTACGACTTTTTCCTCATAAATGCGACCGACGGGCGGATCGTGTACTCGGTGTTCAAGGAGGTGGATTACGCGACATCGTTGCTTACGGGGCCATACAAGGATACCAATCTGGCCAGGGCCTTCCGCGCCGCCCGCGAAGCATCGGATCCTAATTTCGTAAAATTCGTCGACTTCGAGCCTTACGTCCCATCCTATGGCGCTCCAGCTGCCTTCATAACCGCGCCGGTGTTTGATCAGGACGAGGTGGTTGGCGTTCTGGCGTTCCAGATGCCGGTTGACCGGATCAATGACATCATGACCTCCAACCAGCAATGGAGCAAAGTTGGCTTGGGCGAGTCCGGGGAGACCTACCTGGTGGGCGAAGACAAGCTGTTGCGAAACCAATCCCGTTTTTTCATCGAGGATCGGGAAAACTACTTTGATATGATCACCCGGATCGACCTGGCCCCAAGTACAATTTCGAAAATCAGAGCTCTGGATACCACCATCGGTCTGCAAATCGTTGACACCGAAGGCACCGCGGCTGCCCTCGCCGGGGAAACCGGGGTTGCTTTGTTTGAAGACTATCGGGGGGTTCCTGTCTTTTCGTCTTTTCGGCCGTTGAAGCTGCCCGATCTTGACTGGGTTATCATGAGCGAGATTGACGAGGCCGAAGCCTTCGCCCCGTTCGACGACTTGCGCGACCGCATGATTATGCTGGCGTCTGTTCTAATAGCGATTACCATCTTTATTTCCTACTTCTTCTCCCTGTCATTGACCCGTCCATTGCGATTGCTGGAGGGGGCGGCAAAGGGTCTGTCATTGGGCCAGTTGGACCAGCCGATCGAGCGTGCAAGCGGAGATGAAATCGGTGACCTTGCCGAAGACTTCGAAGGCATGCGCGTGGCCCTTCAACATTCCTTTGACGAGGTGGAACATCAGAAGGAAGGGCTGGAAATCCGGGTTCAGGAACGTACCGCCGAACTCGACAGGGCCATAAACAAGCAGGCCGAGCAAAATTTGAAGCTGGAAGATAAGAACGTCCAGTTGCAGGCTTTCCAGAACGAATTGATCGCCTCCAAGGTCGCCGCTGACGAAGCGAACAAGGCCAAGAGCACATTCCTGTTGAACATGAGCCACGAACTCCGCACGCCCATGAATGCCATTATCGGTTACGCGGAAATGCTGGCCGAGGATGCCGACGAGGATGACGATGAGGATCGCCTATCCGATATCAAGAAAATCATCGATTCCGCCAAACACTTGCTGGCGTTGATCAACGATGTTCTCGACATCTCCAAGATCGAATCGGGCACGATGGGGCTTGATCTGGAAACATTCGATCTGGAAATGATGGTCCGTGACGTGGCCTCGACGACCAAAGCGTTGATCGAAAAGAATGAAAACGTCTTGGCGATGGATATCGACGACGATATTGGCGAGGCCTATGCGGATCTGACCAAGGTGCGCCAAATTCTTTTAAATATGGTTTCCAACGCGGCCAAATTCACGTCCAACGGCACAATCACATTATTCGCCAAACGGTATACGGAGGGTGAGCAGGATAATTTGCGTCTGGGAGTTTCCGATACGGGTATCGGTATCCCGGAAGACATGCTTTCCGAAATTTTCGAGGAATTTACCCAGGCTGATGATTCCACCACGCGCAGCTTCGGCGGCACCGGCTTGGGATTGGCCCTGGTCAGGCGTTTCTGTCAGATGATGGGCGGTAACGTGTGGGCCGAAAGTGTGGTCGGCGAAGGATCGTCATTCATTATGGATATTCCCGCTATTGTCATTGATCAGGATGCCGTTGCCGCCGTAACGGAGAGCAGCTCGGCTACGCTGCTGACGGAGCCCGTTGAACCGCTCGATACACCAACGAACGATTAGGAAATCACCCGATTCGAATGGTCGCGGTAGGGGGGCGGGTTACCCCGCTCGAGACCCAGCGATGTGCGTGAATGCGGCGCAAATTTCCACCCGAAGGCGAAAGTAGACCGAGCAGCCGTGCTCACGGCCATCCGGAAATGGGGGCTATGTCGCTTTTTGGCACAAAGCCGACATTCGCATAGCCGCGCTTGAATGTCGGTTTACCGGAGGATTGCCGACACTGAGTGCTGAATGTCGGGT
>JAZFSL010000357.1:0-2769 GCA_036446135.1 Rhodospirillales bacterium
GATGCCGGCGTTTCCAAGTACAACGCGCACCATACACTCATTGGTAAAACAATTGCGACGCCCATCGGTAATGTCACTCACTACAAGCTGCTGCGCACCCTGGAATATTTGGGCGTTGACGTCAGCACGGTGAACATAGTGAAGATGGAGGGTGCTCCGGGTGCGGCCGCTCTGTCGAAGCACAGGGTGGACATGGCTTGCGCTTTTGGGGGACCCCTGACACGAATGAAAGAGGTTGGTTACGTGCTGATGTCGGGAAAGGAGCAGGAGGAGTTCGGCCTCCTGACTTTTGATGTGGTCTCCGCGACCAAGGAATTCGCCGAGAATTACCCCGATCTCCTGACCAAGTTCATGCAAGTGACCGAGGACGCCAATCGCGCATACGCCAAAGATCCGGCGTATGCACAACCGATTATCGCCAAAGCGGCCGGTATGAAGCTGGAGGATTCAAACGCTTTCTTGGAAAAATTCAGCTTCCCCTCTAAAGAGGAACAGTTGTCCGAAGCCTGGTTTGGCGGCACGGTGCAGGCCTTCTGCAAGGGGGCCGCAGATTTCTTCGTCAAGCAAAAAGTGCTCCCCAAGGCGCTTGACGACTACAGCCCCTATATCGACAACAGCTTCTTGAAGAAAGTAAAGTAATGCCCTTAAGGCGCGGTCTTCTCGCCGCGCCTTCTTCTATTTTTCCCGGGAGGTAATCAATCAATGACCGAACTCGCTGTCAATCATGTCTCCATGCGCTTTGCGCTACCGGGAGGCGGTGGAGTACAGGCGCTCAAAGACATCTCATTTACCCTCGCAGGCGGTGAAATCCTTACGGTGCTGGGCCCATCGGGATGCGGAAAAACGACGTTGCTGAATATTATCGGAGGATTTCTTGCGCCTACGGAGGGGAATTTGACGCTCAACGACATGCCGATCAAAGGACCGGGCGCAGAGCGTCTCATGGTGTTCCAGGACGGCGCCCTGTTCGAGTGGCTGTCGGTCGAAAAGAATATCTCTTTCGGCCCGGACATGAGGGGCGCACCAAAAGCGGAAACGGAAAAAGTCGTATCCGATCTTCTGGAGACAGTTGGCCTGCAAGGGTTCGGCGACAAGGCGGTTTACGAGCTTTCCGGCGGCATGCAGCAACGCGTCGCTCTGGCCCGCTGTCTTGCCAATGATCCGGAACTGATCCTGATGGATGAGCCGCTCGGCGCGCTCGACGCGCTGACCCGTGAAAAGATGCAGGAACTGATCCTTAAGCTCTGGAAGGAAACCGGAAAAACCATCCTCCTCATCACACACGCCGTGGAGGAGGCGCTGTTCCTTGGCGAGCGTCTGTTTGTCATGGCTCCACGACCGGGGCGTATTGTAAAGGAATATCGTCTGCCATTTGCAGAACGGGGCCTGGAAGAGGACCCACGAGATATCAAGGCATCGTCTGAGTTCATCAAAAAACGCGAAGAGATTCTTTCAATGATCTGGGAGATGGAAGAGGAGATCATGGGACGTCAGTAAGAGAACCCTTAAGGAGACACGATATGTCAAAAAATAACAAGGCCCCATCTGGCCTCGCGATATGGCTGGGCCTGGCGGAAAGCAGCTTTCAGAAACAGAAGACGGTCCGCTTCGGCGACGCATCGATGGTGACCGGCGGGCGCTTTTGGAGCATCCTGACACTGTTTGTCCTTGCCGTGCTCTGGACCCTGTCCGGTGTGTATAAATGGACAGACCCGATCTTTTGGCCTTCTCCGGGAGCCGTCGCGGGGCAATTTGCTACGACCGCAACCGAAGGATACCGGTATTTCACGCTGTGGCAACATACCGGGTACAGTGTGTTCCGTGTTATAACCGGTGTGTTTTTCGGATGCCTGGTCGGCATTCCCCTCGGGTTCGCAATGGGGCTATCGACAGTGTTGCGAGGGCTTTTTGACCCGATCGTCGAGTTCATGCGTCCTATTCCACCGCTCGCCCTGATTCCCCTGGTGGTTCTATGGTTTGGAATCGGGGAGGAAGCGAAAATTATACTACTTTTTTTAACTGCCGTCTTTATCATGACAATTGCGGCACGGGCGGGTGTTTCAAGCGTGAAAATCTCGAAGGTTCACGCGGCGTATTCGCTCGGCGCCACGAAATGGCAGGTCCTACGTTATGTGATTTTGCCTAATGCACTGCCGGAAATCTTCACCGGCGTGCGCACAGCCATGGGTGTTTGTTGGGCAACGGTGATCGCAGCCGAGCTCGTGGCCGCGAATGTCGGTATCGGCTTCATGATCATGTGTGCGGCGAACTTCTTGCAGTCTGACCTCGTGGTGATGGGCATTATCATCATCGGGGTCATCGGATTCGCCATTGAAATAGTGATGCGCTCGATGGAAACCAAACTGATCCCGTGGAAGGGCAAGGGTTAAAGACCGCGGGATGCTTTAGTTAAAGGAAAAAATTTCGACATTCGAAATCCCTTGTTCATTATTCTAAATTCATGTAGGGAGGTATACCATTGGAGAAGCAAGTTGTAAACACAGACCAGGCGCCGGCGGCTATAGGCCCTTACTCTCAAGCATTAAAGGTCGGAGAAATGGTTTTTGTTTCCGGTCAGATCCCCATCGATCCGGCAACAGGCGACATAGTTCAAGGAGATATTAAAGCTCAGACAAGACAAGTCTTGACGAATTTAAATGCCGTCCTGGCAGCCGCAGGTTCTTCCCTGGAAAAGACAGTGAAGACTACAGTATATATCACCAATATGGATGAGTTTTCTCAGGTAAACGAAGTTTACAGTGAATTTTT
>JAZFSL010000358.1:0-4582 GCA_036446135.1 Rhodospirillales bacterium
CTGATCAGTGATATTTCCGATGCTTCGCGCCTGGATGCGGAATTGTCGCGGGCGAAAACCGAACCCGTGGATATCGGCGCCATGCTTGCAACCCTGGCCGATATTCACAAAGTCACCGACACCAAAGGCAACAAGGGCATCAATATTCATATTGAGACCCTCGGGTCCGCTGAAGGAACCCTGGTATTGGACGGGATCGAGGGCCGTCTGGCGCAGGTGTTCAGAAACCTGCTGAGCAATGCCCAGTCCTTCAGCCCCGAAGACGGAACCATTACCATCGCCACATCCAAAGAACAGGGCTGGCTGGTTATTGACATTCAAGACCAAGGGCCGGGGCTTTCAGACGGCAAGGAAGAAACCATTTTCGAACGATTTTACACGGAACGCCGGGATTCAGAAAAATTTGGCACCCATTCCGGCCTCGGTTTAAGCATTTCAAAACAGATCATCGAAGCCCACGGCGGCCAGTTGACGGCCGGCAATCGAACCGGTCCCAGCGGCAAGGTATTGGGTGCGCGGTTTAGCGTCCGTCTGCCTGTCAGCTAAAAGCCGGGCGGTTGACAGAGAACCCCCGGGGCTCCACGCTTGCCATCATGGAACAAATTCACGCCACCTGCATTGATATTGACGGCAAGGGCATACTGCTTCGCGGTCCATCGGGCAGCGGCAAATCGGACCTGGCGCTCAGGCTCATTGATGGCGGCGCCCGGCTGGTCGCCGACGACCGCACAAACTTGACCTTGCAAGATGATGTTGTCATCGCCACCGCGCCCGACGAAATAGCAGGAAAGATGGAAGTCTGGGGGCTCGGCGTGCGTAGCGTCGATGTTCTTGCGCAAACGCCTCTCGCCCTGGTCGCCGATCTGGTCAATCCGTCGGATGTCGAGCGGATACCAAATCCGGCGAGCGTTGAATTGCGGGGGCTTTCTCTGCCGCTGATCCGCTTAGCCCCCTTCGAGGCGTCAGCGCCGGCCAAGCTGCGGGCTGCCCTAAATTTCCCGAACGCCGTATAACGGTTTTGCTATGAACCAGCCCCCCTCAAGTTCTCCGCCCCCCTTGCTTTTGGTATCGGGTGTTTCCGGCGCCGGTAAAAGCTCGGCCCTGAAGGCGCTGGAAGATCTCGGGTACGAAGCCGTAGACAATCTTCCCGTTTCGCTGATCGGGCGCATGATCTCACCAGGGGATTTTCCCCATCCCATCGCCATCGGTGTTGACATCCGAACTCGTGATTTCGACGCTGCCGCCTTTCTGGAAGCCATGAACGTGCTGATCAAACGCCCCGATACGGACGTCAGGTTGTTGTTCGTCGATTGCGATGACGACGTTCTGATCCGTCGCTTCGAAGAAACCCGCCGCCGCCACCCGTTGTCGGATGACCGTCCGGTCAGTGACGGATTGCGCCGGGAAAGAAGAATGATGGCCGCTTTGTTGGAGAAAGCCACCGTCATCATCGACACGTCTGAAATGGCGCTCAAGGACCTGAAACGGACCATCGAAGGACACTTCGCCCTTGAAGACAGTGCCGGACTGGTGGTGTTTGTTACATCTTTTTCCTTCCGCCGGGGCCTGCCCAGGGATGCCGATCTGGTATTCGATGTCAGGTTTCTGAACAATCCCCATTACGACCCTGATTTACAGCCTCTTTCGGGCCTCGATCAGGCCGTCGGTGCGTTCATCGCCGCCGATGAGGGCTTCGATACTTTCTTCGACAACCTGACCCGGTTGCTGGAACCATTATTGGCGCGCTACACGCAGGAAGGGAAAAGCTACCTGACCATCGCCATCGGCTGCACCGGCGGGCGACATCGTTCGGTTTTTGTCGCCGACGAACTGACCCGGTGGCTTGACGGCAAAGCCCGGCACCTGCAATTGCGGCACAGGGATTTGGATCAATCGAGCCATTAAGAAATTTCGCCTCGATTTTCCGTGTTTTTTACGGATTTTCTTATAGGATTTCGCTCTGGTTCCCCATGGCAGCTCAGGAGGAGACGTTTTTCAATGATTGGGATGGTAATTGTTACCCACGGTCGGCTGGCGATGGAATTGATCGCGGCCCTTGAACATGTGGTCGGCGCACAGCCGAACGTGACCGCAATCTGCATCGGCCCCGACGACGACATGGAACAACGGCGCGCTGAAATTCTCGATAGCGCTGCCAAGGCGGACGAAGGAGACGGTGTCGTACTGCTGACCGATATGTTTGGCGGCACTCCATCAAACTTGGCAATTTCGGTTATGGATAAGGCACAAGTTGAAGTCATCGCCGGGGTCAACCTGCCGATGCTGGTCAAGCTGGCCAGTGTGCGGAAAACCAAAACCCTCGCCGACGCCATCGAAAGCGCCCAGGAAGCCGGGCGTAAGTATATCAACATCGCCTCCAAGCTATTGTCCCAGGAAGAGGAATGAGCCCAGAGAATACGGCCCGCAATGGAGATGGCAACGGAACCATCCACCGCCGGCTTACCATCCTCAATTCCAGGGGTTTGCACGCCCGCGCGGCGGCCAAGTTTGCTAAAATGGTCGGAGACTTCGACGCGGAAGTCATAGTCTGCCGGGGGGATATGAGCATTTCCGGCCTGTCCATCATGGGTCTGATGATGTTAGCCGCGTCGCCGGGCAGCGAGGTCGACCTGGCGGCCACGGGCGCAGAGGCCGAAGCCGTCCTCGATGCCCTCGAAGCGTTGATCGCGGACAAGTTCGGCGAAGATAAACATTTAAGCGCCCCTGGTATTTAAACGGCGCGGAAACGGAAACGATGGCCAAGGAACAACATTTCGGCGGTGTCGGCGTCGCCTCGGGTATTGCTATCGGCAAGGCCTATGTCCGCGAAAGCGGCTCCGTTGACGTGCCCGAACGCCGGATCACCAAAAAACAAATCAAGGCCGAACAAGAACGACTGGGCGGCGCCGTCAGGCTGGCGCGCCGGCAAATCCGCCGACTGCAATCGCGCATCGCCGCTAAAACCGACGCGGCAGCGGAAGAACTGGGTTTTCTGTTGGACGCCTATTTGCAGATGCTCCAAGATTCGCGCCTTGTCCGCGGTGCGATTACCCGCATCGCTGAGCATCAAATAAACGCCGAAGCCGCCGTCAATGCCGAGGTCGCCGACATCGCCGAGGTTTTTCAGGCCATGGACGACAGCTACATCGCTGGCCGTATTGACGACATCCGCGAAGTCGGCAACCGCCTGCAACGCAACCTGACGAAAACGCCGGGCAAACAATTTTCGGCTATTCCCAGAGGCGGCATCGTCGTTGCCGAACAACTAACCCCCGCCGATACGGCGCAATTGGACCCCCAACGCGTCGCCGGCGCCGCCACCATGTTTGGCAGCGCCGAGGGGCATACGGCGATCATGGCCAGGGCCTTGGGCCTGCCGACAGTGTTGGGCGCTGCCGGCCTGATGGAGGGGATCAAAACTGGTGACGACATCATTATCGACGGCATGGCCGGTCGCGTCATCGTCAACCCATCAGCGAAAACGATCCATGCCTACGAACGCCAGCGCTCGGAACACATCAAGGTTACCCGCCGCCTGGACAGGCTTCGCAACCTGCCCGCCGTCACCCGCGACGATACGCAAGTCACGCTTCAGGCCAACGTTGAGTTGCCTATCGAAATGAACATGGTCATTAACTCCGGGGCCGAAGGGATCGGCTTATTGCGCAGCGAGTTCATGTTCATGAACCGTGAAACCGTTCCCACCGAAGACGAACAGGTTGCATCGCTGAAATCCGTCATTGATGTCATGGGCAAACGGCCGGTAACGGTTCGAACCCTGGATGTCGGCGCGGAAAAACCGGTGGCGGCCTTGCTCAAAGGAATCGAGGACGAGGCGGTTTCCAACTTGGGCCTGCGCGGCATCCGCCTGTCTTTGGCCCAGCCGGATGTCCTGGAAACCCAATTCCGGGCTATTTTGCGCGCCGCCAACAGTGGCCCAGTGCGCATTCTTCTGCCCATGGTATCGACGGTGGCGGAAGTCCGCCGGGCGCGTGAAATCCTCAAAAAGGCAGCGACAAAATTGCGCCGCCGGGGCATCGCCTTGCCCAATACTCTGCCCCCCATCGGGGTCATGATCGAGGTTCCCGGTGCTGCCTTGGCCGCCGATTCCATTGCCCAGGTCAGTGATTTTCTGGCCATCGGGTCAAATGATTTGACCATGTATACGCTGGCCATCGACCGCGGCAACGAACACGTGGCGCATCTGTTCGACCCGTTGCATCCGGGCGTGCTGCGGCTCATCCAATTCGCCGCCGGGGCCGCGCTGCGCGCCCGCATCCCGATTTCCATCTGCGGCGAGATGGCCGGCGACCCGCGCTATTCGGCGCTGTTGTTAGGCATGGGCATCCGCGAATTGTCGATGGCGCCAAGCAATATCCCGAGGGTTAAAAAACGCATCCGCGAAATGGACATGGCCGCCGCCAACCACCGCGCCAGCATTATCATGGACCAGACCGATTCCGGGCGCATCGCCATGTTGCTGGATGATTTCAACGCCTTAGCGTAGTTTTTTCCAAAGCACTCAATTTTTCATCCCTACTAATTAATTTGAGCGACACCGGGCCGCCGTTTAAGGTTTTCC
>JAZFSL010000359.1:0-2216 GCA_036446135.1 Rhodospirillales bacterium
AAGCCCGGTTCCGGCATTTCCCAGCCGTAGCCTTTGGCGTCTTCGAAGTCGTCGGCGAAGTGGCTGCCAATGACCAGCAGCTTTTTCGGCACGCAGCCGCGCATGACACAGGTGCCGCCGACGCGCAAATTCTCGATGACGCAGACTTTTTTGCCTAAACTGGCGCCGCGCCGAGACGCCCTGACGCCGCCGGACCCGGCACCGATAACAATCAGGTCATAATCAAATTTGTGCATTGACGTTCCAGGTAGAGGAAGGCTTAACAAGGCGTACTATAGGCAGCGCAGAGACGGAAAAAAAGGCGTGAGCAAAAACAAAAATCAGGACAGGCTGATGCTGGCTGTTGTCGTCATCGTGGCGGCGGGGCTGTTTTATGTTTTTGGTCCGGTGAGCAAGAAGAACACCGTTGCCGACCCCAACAACAATCAACAGGTTGCCATGGGCCAGAGTGCGTACCGCAATAACTGCGCATCGTGCCACGGCATGCGGCTTGAAGGGCAACCCAACTGGCGCAAGCGAAACCCCGACGGTACGTTACCAGCACCGCCGCACGACGAGACCGGCCACACCTGGCACCATCCCGATAAACTATTAATCGATATCACCAAACGTGGCGGCGCGGCGATGGCGCCGGAAAATTTCAAAAGCGCCATGCCGGGCTTCGGCGCGGTGATGAGCGACGAGCAGATCTGGGCCGTGCTGGCATATATCAAATCGCGCTGGCCCGCCGACGTGCTGGCGCGCCAAAACCGCATTTCCCAGCAAGGCAAATAAGCAAAGCGATTAAGCCTTCAGGCACCAGATAAGATACATGTCGGTGAGGGCATCGTTAGCTTTCTCGAAGTTTTCCCAGTTGTCCAAATCGCTCAGGGTCGGATCGTGTGGGAAGTCATCGCGGTAGGCAGCGTTGATGCCGGTATCTTCGAAGCCTTCGAAGCCGATGAAGTGTAGGCCGAGGTTGGCGATATCGTCTTTAAGCCTTTTCGGCGTCCAGTGCTGTTCCTGAACATGAAACAACAGATCCCGGCACATCGACGTCGAATAAAAATCCGTCGTCCCCAGGATGTCGGCGAAATCGCCAGCCAATGAACCATCGATCAGGCGGCGGCGGAAGTTGGCGATGTCTGTGGGTGCGATGCCGATGCCGTCGCGGGCAATAATGGTGCTGCATTGCCGGATGCTTTGCCGCCCGCGGTCGCTGTACAGCCCGGCCTTGAAGATGCCGCCGGGTTTCAGCAGGGCCGCCACATTGGCCCAACCCAGCACCGGGTCTTTCATGTGATGCAGCACGCCGACGGACTGGATCATGTCGAAACGCTCGTCGATGGCGCCTAAATTGAGGATATCGGCCTGCAAAAAGCGCACGCCCGTGACGCCCAATTGCTCACACATGCGCATGGCATAAGCGATGGACGATTTTGACAGATCGAGGGCGAGGATTCGGGCGGTTGGATGCGTGCGCGCCACCTGGACGACATGCTGGCCGGAGCCGCAACCGGCGATCAGGATATTGGGCGGATCGGGAAAGGTGGTGGGCAGGGTGAAATGCGGGAACATCGTGGCGAGCAACGCTGCCACCGTCGCCGGTTGCTGTGCCGGGGCCTGCAGCCAGCGGGGGTAGGGGTTTTCCTCGTACATGGTGCGGACGGCTTTCGAGGTTTTATCGGAAATGCTGCAGAGGGTCTCGATGCTGCCTTTCAACGCCTGTTCGGTGCGGTGATCTTCCAGGGTCAGACGGTAAAGGCGGGCCAGCGCCGGCTCGGATGGCAACGTTGCGCCCTCTAAATCACTGAGCGGGCCGTAGAGGCTGCGAAGAATAAGCTCTTCGGGGGTTTGCCTGAGGTCTGCTGCGGCGGCGATTTCATCTTCTTCGGCAAAAAAGACGTATTCGTTCATGAAGCACTGCAGGCCTAACAGTGCCGCTGTATTCAGGGCTTTATCGGAAAGATTTCCGACATCAAACAGCAACCGGCGCCGCAGCCCGGTCAGAAAGAGTTCCATGGCGACGTCGGTGTTGACGCACTGGCTGAGAAACCGGGCGAACAGCGCATCGTCGGCAATGCTTTCTGCGTCGAGTTTGGCAAGGTCGAATTTCAGCCCCAGTTGATGGGCGCACGGCCCGGCCAGGTCGGCGTGATTGCCATGTGGCGAGGCCAGGGCCCGGAGCAGCGCGGTCTCTAAATGGGTACTGTATTCCGGGGACCGGATGCCGCCTA
>JAZFSL010000360.1:0-3011 GCA_036446135.1 Rhodospirillales bacterium
TATGGATTAACAGTCCACCGTTCTACCAACTGAACTACGCCGGAATAAACTGGAGGCGCGGACCGGAATCGAACCGGTGTACACGGCTTTGCAGGCCGCTGCGTAGCCACTCCGCCACCGCGCCAGCGTAATTTTCTGGAGGCTTTTCCGCAAACAAAAAGCCTCAACAAAATTACGGCTGGGCGAAGGAAAGGGAAACTAGACGTTGCCGGTGGACGGGTCAAGCGCCCCCGGGGAATGGCTGGAGGGGAGCATTGTCATCGGCCCGGCCCGGGCTTATAAACACCCAAGCCCAACCACATTCTCGGAGGCTTCTTTAATGGATTTCGACTTGGCGCGGCGCAACATGGTGGAAAGCCAGATTCGGCCCAACCGTGTTACCGATATGCACCTGATTGAGGCCATGGAATCGCTGCCCCGCGAGGCTTTTGTGCCCGCCGATTTGCAAGGCGTTGCCTATACGGACACGGCCCTGTCGTTGTCGGACGGGCGGTTTTTGATGGAACCCATGGTCATGGCCCGGCTTATTCAGGCGGCGTCGCCTGGGCCGTCCGATCTGGCGCTTTCGGTCGGTTGCGGCACCGGCTATGGCCCGGCGGTGCTGGCCAAGCTTGTCGGCACGGTGGTCGCCGTGGAAAGTGATTCGAGCCTGGCCCAGCACACGCAGCGCATCTTGTCAGAGTTGGGCATCGATACCGTGGCCGTGGTTGAAGATGACTTTAAAACAGGCTGCCCCGCGCAAGGGCCTTATGACGTTATTTACTTCGATGGAGCCGTCGATGAAATTCCCCGGTCTATTGCCGAGCAGTTGGCCGAGGGCGGTCGTTTGGTGGCCGTCGTTTTAGGTCGCGGTACGGGGCGGGCGATGTTGATGACACGCCACCAGGGGGTTCTGTCCAGTGTCGAGGTTTTCGACGCCACCACCGTTCGGCTTCCAGGTTTTGAGCCCCCGGAAAAGTTCGTTTTTTAATTTTTCTGTATTGGCGCTAGATCCCGGTCTTTAAGAGAGTAGCTAATCGATAATCCTTGAATTCGATTGAAAACTGTTTGTTGCGGGTGGTTTTTAGCCAATCCCGAGGCTGTTCCCGCCGGTTGCAAGTGTCCTGAAACGCTTGGTTTTTATAGGTTCTTCCCCCCACCGGGCGCTTCCCCTTGGCTCTCCTGCTTTACCTTGGAGTTTGGCGACAGGTAAAGCTTTACCTTGGAGTTTGGCGACAGGTAAAGTAATCCCCTAAATGCCACAATATTATAGACATAACAGGGCGGTCGGCGACATGATCTTGCGTTTCCCGAAGTATCCGGGGTTTCTGGTTTTCACTCTTTTTCTGGGCCTTGTCATGCTTGGCGAGGGGAGGGCGCAAACCATTGAGGACGCATTGACCGCAGCCTATCTGAATAACCCGACCCTGTTGGGCCAGCGGGCCAAGTTGCGCGCGACCGATGAACAGGTTCCCCAGGCCCTTTCCAATTGGCGTCCCAGCGTCGAAATCACCGGCAGCGCCGGGGCCAGGGGGCTGAATAACTCCATCGCCACCGGCACCAACCGGGGCCAGCACCGCGACCCGCGTTCCGTCAGCTTGGCTTTGTCGCAGTCCCTATATCGGGGCGGCAGAACTCTGGCGGCAACGCGCGGAGCCGAGAATACGGTGAAAGCGGAACGCCACAGGTTGTTAGCCACCGAACAAAATGTCCTGTTGGATGCGGCGACGTCTTTTTTGAATGTTTTCCGCGACGAGGCCGTTCTCAAACTTAACATCAACAACGAACAGGTTCTGAAACGCCAGTTGGAAGCGACCCGTGACCGTTTCGAAGTCGGTGAAATCACCCGCACCGATGTTCATCAGGCCGAGGCGCGTGTTGCCGGGGCGGCAGCGGATCGTATTGAAGCGGTAGGCAATCTGGAGGCTTCCAGGGCGGCCTATCGCAATGTTGTCGGCAAGATTGCGCCCAGAAACTTAAAGACTCCGGCCAGTCTTTCCGTCCAGCCATCGAACCAGGACGAGGCAAACAAGGCGGCTTCACGGGATAATCCGACTCTGCTTGCGACCGAATTTGACGAAAAGGCCCTTTCCGATAACGTTGATCTGGTGCGTGGCGAGTTATTGCCGGAACTGTCGCTTGATGGGGAATTGTCGAGGAAATTGCAGTCATCGGCTGAAACCGGGCGAATCGATTCGGCGGAAATTACCCTGAATATGACCATGCCACTCTATCAACAGGGGGAAGTGTACTCCCGATTGCGCGAAGCAAAGCAGGGTCTGGCCGAACAAATTCAGGTCGTCGACCAGGCAAGGCGAGACGCGATCGAGAAGGCGACGAGTGCTTGGGAAGCACTGGTAACGGCGCGCGCCCGGGTGACGTCCTTCAAGGCCCAAATCGATGCCAATGTTGTGGCCCTCGAAGGCGTCCAACGCGAAGCCCAGGTGGGCTCCAGAACGGTGCTTGATGTCCTCGATGCGGAGCAGGAACTCTTGGATTCCCGCGTTTCTCACGTGCGCGCGCAACGCGATGAACTGGTCGCCGTTTTCCAGGTCAAAGAAGCCATCGGCGCCCTGACGGTGAAGAATACGAAACTCAGGGTAACGCCTTATGATCCGGCAAAAAATTACACCCGAGTCCGGAACAAATGGTTCGGCGCAAGCAGCAGTGACGAGGGCAAATGAGGTAAATTTTAGCCGGGGGGAAGCTATTTGATTGCACCTTAATGGGGGGTGCCAGTAATCCTGCTGGCCTTTCCAGCGGCAGTAGCATACCTTTTGTTAACGATTCAGGGGTAGCGTTCGTGCGTGTGCGGGCTCCCAAAATCAGCTTAGTGGACGGCTCATGAGCGAAGAAGCACCAGATTCAGCAAAAGCCGTCGAGGCGGTTGACGGCGAAGAATACGAAACTCAGGGTAACGCCTTATGATCCGGCAAAAAATTACAATCGAGTCCGGAACAAATGGTTCGGCGCAAGCAGCAGCGACGAGGGCAAATCAGGTAAATTTTAGCCGGGGGGAAGCTATTTGATTG
>JAZFSL010000361.1:0-4890 GCA_036446135.1 Rhodospirillales bacterium
TGTTTCGAATGGCTCCGCCATCATCACGGGTGGGGGATCCGGCCTTGGCGAGGCTTGTGCCCACAGACTGGCGGCAGCGGCGTCTTCGATTCGAGCGGCGGCCTGATCGCCAATGCGCCGCACATGCCGGTGCACTTAGGCTCCATGGGCGAAAGCATCCAGGCAGTCATTGACAATAACAAGGGAAGCATGATGCCGGGTAACGTCTATGCCCTGAACGCGCCCTACAACGGCGGTACCCACCTACCGGACATTACCGTCATCACCCCGGTGTTCGATGACGGGGGCAAGGAAATTCTTTTTTATGTCGGCTCGCGCGGCCATCACGCCGACATCGGCGGTATCACGCCAGGTTCCATGCCGCCCGACAGCCGCACCGTCGATGAAGAAGGGGTGTTAATCGACAATTTTCTGCTCGCCCAGGGTGGACGCCTGCGCGAAAAGGAAATTTTGGAGTTGCTGGGTGGCGGCCCCTACCCCGCCCGCAACCCGAAACAGAACCTCGCCGACCTCGCCGCCCAGATCGCCGCCAATGAAAAAGGCGGGCGCGAATTGCGCCAAATGGTCGAGCACTTCGGCCTCGATGTGGTCTGGGCCTATATGGAACATGTCCAGGACAATGCCGAGGAATCCGTGCGCCGGGTACTGGATGTTTTGGACAACGGATCGTTTGCCCTGAAAATGGATAACGGCGCCGAGATTAAAGTCAGCATATCCATCGATGCCAAAAAACGCCGCGCCAGCATCGATTTTACCGGCACGTCGGCGCAGACAAAAAACAATTTCAACGCGCCGGCCGCCGTCTGCAAGGCCGCCGTGCTTTATGTATTCAGAACCCTTGTCGACAATGACATCCCCTTGAACGGCGGTTGTCTGAAGCCGCTGGACATCATCATCCCCGAAGGATCGATGCTGAACCCGCGCTATCCCGCCGCCGTCGTCGCCGGCAATGTGGAAACCTCACAATGCGTCACCGATGCACTCTATGGCGCACTCGGGATATTGGCGTCGTCTCAAGGGACGATGAACAACTTCACCTTCGGCAACGATGACTATCAGTACTACGAAACCATTTGCGGCGGCTCGGGCGCGGGGCCGGATTTCGATGGCACCGGGGCCGTGCAGACACACATGACCAATTCCCGCCTCACCGACCCCGAGGTTCTGGAATGGCGGTTCCCGGTATTGCTGGAAAGTTTTTCCATCCGCCGGGGATCGGGCGGGCGTGGCCGGCAAACAGGCGGCGACGGCACCATCCGTCGCATTAGGTTCCTCGAACCGATGACGGCGGCGATTTTATCCGAGCATCGGAAAATTCCCCCGCATGGTCTGGACGGCGGCGGCGACGGCATGACCGGCGCCAACAGAGTCGAGCGCGCCGACGGCACGACGCAGGAACTGGGCGCCACCGCCAGCACAAAGATGGGTGTCGGCGATGTTTTTGTCATTGAGACGCCCGGCGGCGGTGGCTTCGGAAAATAAAATAAGCCGGCGCTGGGCTTGAATCTCTACGGAGAAAATCAGGTCCTGGTTTTTGTTGACGGCTCATTGGGCGCCGGCTTTTCGGGTTCGGGGTGTTTGCGGCGGATAATAATGTCGCCGTTTTCCAGAACTTCCGGTACTTCGTACTGGGGAATGGACCGCATCATAATTTCAAAAGCCTTGAGGATCGTCCGCGTCGCCTCGCTGATCATATCAGACGGGCTGGCCTGTTCCGGATCTGTGTCTGCGAGCGCAGCCACCGGAGCCGCGAAAGTCATTGGCACGATCAACGCCATTACCAAAAATGTTTTTTGCATGGTTGCTCCTCAGCCGGTTGCGATGGACCAATGTCCATTATGACACTGATTGGGGCAACCCCATGGCGGAATAAGGGCAAAATAAGGACAAAATAGCAGTAATTTATTCGCCTGCGCGGCTGGCCAGTACACTAAGCGCCTTTTCAACCCGAAACGACAGATTGGACATCAACAGCACCATATGACGGGATACTTCAATGCCGTCATATGGTGTGGCTATAAATTCAGCGCCAAGGTAACCTGAAATCTTACACCGGGGGGAAGCATGCTGAAAATTTTGGGCCGCGCGTCATCCATCAATGTGCAAAAGACCATGTGGTGCGCGGCTGAGTTGGGTATTGATGTTGAACGCGATGACATCGGCGGCAAGTTCGGCGGCAACGACACGCCGGAATACCTAAGCCTGAACCCCAACGGGCTGATCCCGACCATGCAAGACGACGATGTCGTCTTGTGGGAATCACAAGCCATCTTGCGCTACCTTTGCGAACGCGAAGGCCGCAGCCCTTGGTATCCGGGTGATTTAAAAAGCCGTGGCCTCGCCAACCAGTGGATGGACTGGTATTTGACCCGTCTGCACCCGCCGATGACGGTCATTTTTAGGGGTCTGATCCGCACCGATCCACAAGACCGCGACCTCGACGCCATGGACAAGGCGGCTGGTCAGGCGTCGGAATATTGGCGTCTGATCGATACGCAACTGGGAAACACGGCCTACATTATCGGCGACGAGCCAAGCATGGGCGATATCCCTTTGGGCTGCTCCGTCAACCGCTGGTACACCCTGGAGGTGGAGCGCCCGGCACTGCCCAACCTCGAAGCTTATTACCAACGCCTTCAGGAAAGACCGCATTACCGCGAACACGTCATGGTGACGATGGAGTAACGGGGGAATGAATATTTACAGAGACTACACACAAGCCGAGCTCGACTCGCAATACGACAATCGCAGCCACGTGCCGGATCACGAAGAAATCTACAAGGCCCGCGCCGAAGAGGCCGTCGCCATACTGGCGAAAATCGAAGCCCGCTTCGATATCGCTTTTGGAGACAGCGCTGAAGAAACGCTCGATATCTATCTGCCGGAAAATGCCGGTAACGGCCCTCTGCCGATCAACATCTTCCTGCATGGGGGGTATTGGTTCTCGCGCCACAAGGACGACTTCCACTTTCTGGCCGGGGGGTTAACCGCCAAAGGGGCGGCGCTGATTATCGTTAATTATGCCCTGATCCCGTCCGTCGATATGACCGAACTGGTGCGCCAGTGCCGGGCCGCCGTTCAGTGGACCTTTGACAACGCGGTAACCTTCGGCGGCGACAAGAACAACATTCATGTTTCCGGGCATTCTGCCGGTGGTCAATTGACGGCGATGATGATGGCCACCGACTGGCCGTCGTTCGCTGACAATTTACCCGCCGACTTGATCAAAAGCGGTTGCGCCATCAGCGGTGTTTATGAGCTTGAACCGATCCGCTTGGGCTTCATGCAGGAAACCCTGGGCTTTTCCGCTGAAGACGTTGCCGCCTACTCACCGATGAATCTGGCCCCCGCCACCGATGCGCCGCTAATCGTCGCCGTCGGCGGTGCAGAAACAGACGAATTTATCCGGCAAAGCAATGAATTCGCGCCAATTTGGCAGCAGGCGGGCATTGATTGCTCGCTGATGGTGGTGCCGGAAATGAACCATTTCACCATTTTGGGTGAACTGGCCGAACCCGACAGCCCCCTGACCAACGCCGCCGCCAAGTTGATGGGCCTGGAGTGAGCGTGGCCGCGACGGTGGCATTTTCCTTCGATCTCTTCTGGTCGTTCCGCAGCCCGTATTGTTATCTGGCGCTGGACCGCATCCTCGATATGCACCGGAACTTAAGCGTCGGCGTCAACGTGCGGCCGATCTACCCCATTGCCGTACGCAAGCCGGACTTTTTCAAGAACACCAACCCGCTGTATCGGCCCTATCATACGCAAGACAGCCACCGCGTCGCCGAATTTCTCGGTGTTCCCTTCAAAAGACCCAACCCCGATCCCATCCAGATGGATATGCAAACCAGCGCCATCGCGCCGGAGCAACCCTACATTCGCCGCATCACGCGCCTCGGCATGGCTGCTGCCATGGCCAACCAGGGACTGGAATTCCTCGACCACGTTTCACGCATGCTGTGGGACGGTTCCGTCGAAAACTGGTACGAAGGCGATCATCTGGCCAAGGCCATGACCCAGGCCGGGCTCGACCCGCAAAAGCTGGAGCGCGATATTGTCGCCGAACCACAAAAATACGATGACGCGCTGGAAGAAAACGCGCTCGCCCACGAAGCCTCGGGACACTGGGGGGTGCCGGTGATGGTGTTCGACGCCGAGCCTTTTTACGGCCAGGATCGCCTTGATCTGCTGTTATGGCGGATGCGGCAAAAGGGGCTCGTTGATTAGAGGGCGATTCACGCTTCAAATTGTATAAATTTGAAACGACCGCACTCTCTAGCCCCCAACCTTTTCCACAAGCCCGGCGTTAAAGCGTTCCCAATTGACGATGAAGCGGCGATGCGTGCCCTCGGCAATGATCTCGACTTCGTCCTTGGCGGTTACGCGAAAATCCACCTTGCGGCCATCGACCGCCACCACCTCGACGTCGGCGGTGACTTCCATGCCCGGCGGCGTTGCCGCCTGGTGATCGACGTCGATATGGATGCCGAGGCTGCCCTCGCCCTCGTCCAGGTGCGGCTTCATCAACTCCAGGCACGCCCACTCGATAAATCCGACCATGAACCCGGTCGCGAAAACCTTGGGCATAGCGATAAAATCGGGCGATTCCGGATACAGATTGGGCACCGTCTTGGCCTCGGTGACGGTAAAGCGGTGTCTATGGGTGAGGCCGGGAAGCAACGTCGATTTCATGTTTTCCTGCCCTCGCTCTGCAACTTGTCCGGCAGCATATAGACGAGCACGTTAGCGACCAGCATGGCCGCCGCCAACAGATAGAACACGACGCTTAAGCCCCAGGCATCGGCGACGGCGCCGCCGCCGGTGACCATGATGACGGTGAACATGGCCTGAAACCCGAACATGACGCTGGTGGCGCTGCCGGCGACTTCT
>JAZFSL010000362.1:0-4038 GCA_036446135.1 Rhodospirillales bacterium
TTGTCGCATAATGTATATTATGGATAATATTATTATTGTTTTTATTTACAATGAGTTATTTGTCTTTAATGTAGTTATTTAGAAGATCTTTATTTAGGCCCTGTTTGCGGCAATGCGTTCAGAATGATGAATATCCACTTCCCTACCGGGCGGCGCTCAGAGAAAAATTTAAAGACCCGCTTTCAAGGTTCCGTAAACTCAATTTCCATGCCGTCGAAAGCCGCCTCCACGCCCACCGGCACATAGGCAGTCAATTGATCATAATCGATCGCCGGGCCCAGGTGCGCCAGGATCGCGCGCTCAGGTTTGATCCGCTCAATCCATTTTAGCGCCAGATCGACATGCACGTGGGTCTGGTGCGGTTTCCAGGAAAACACCCCGATAATCCAGGTCCGGGTTCCATCAAGGGCCTGAAATGACGCTTCCGGCAGCTCCAGCACATCGGTCGTATAGGCAAAATCGCCGCAGCGATAGCCGATGGTGCGCGAATAGCCGTGATTTTGGTCAAAGACCTTGAAATCCATGCTGCCGATGGAGAACGCATCACCGGGGGTAATCTTGTTCATATGCAGGACGGGCTTGTAATAAACATCGGCCTCCGGCGCCAACGGTGTTGTCGTGTATTCGAAACGAGTCTCGATGAGTTCCAGCGTCGTTTCGTCGGCATAAATCGGCAGCGGCGCGTCGATGAACTTGTTGATCCCGCGAAGATCATCAATACCATGCAGATGATCGGCGTGTCCGTGGGTGTAAAGTACCGCATCCAGCCGCTGAGTACCGGTATTCAGCATTTGTTGGCGCAAGTCCGGCGATGTGTCCACCAACACCGTAGTATCGCCGTTTTCGAGCAAAATGGATGGCCGTAGCCGTCGGTTGCGTTGGATCTCAGGGTCACAATCGCCCCATCCGTCATGAATGGTCGGAACGCCGCTGGACGGCCCCGATCCCAGGATCGTCACTTTCATGCGCCAACCTCGCTTGCGGCTTTGGAAAACAGGCGGAAATAGTTATCCGTCGTCGCCTTGGCGAAGGCGTCCGCGTCCATGCCCTTTATCCCCGCCACTTCGGCAGCCGTAAAGATGGTAAAGGCTGGCTCATTGCGCTTTCCGCGCTTCGGCACCGGGGCCAAATACGGCGCGTCGGTTTCCACCAAAATGCGCTCAATGGGTACGATACGAGCCACATCGCGCAGGGTTTCAGCCGCCTTGAATGTCACAATGCCGGAAAACGAAATCGACAATCCAATTTCCATAACGTTTTCAGCCAGTTGTGAATCACTGCTGAAACAATGAATCAAGCCGGGGAACGGGCCTTTCCGGTGTTCGTCGCGCAAAATCCTGATCATATCCTCGTCTGAGTCCCGGTTATGGATAACCAACGGCAGGCCGGTCTCTCTGGCCGCCGTGATATGGGCGCGGAAGCTCTTTTCCTGCAGATCACGGGGACAATGGTCGTAATAAAAATCCAGCCCGGTTTCGCCGATACCGACGACTTTCGGGTGTTCAGTCAGCCCGATCAGGTCTTCTGACGTGGTTTCCGGCTCATCCGTCACGTTATGCGGATGAATGCCGACGGTGCAAAAGATGTTGTCGTGGGCCTCTGCCAGGGCCAAAACGCCGTCAAATTTGATCACCCTGGTGCAAATCGTCATCATGTGGCCGATACCGGCGTCTTTGGCGCGGGCCAGGACATCGTCCAGTTCACCGTCGAAATCGGGGAAATCCAAGTGACAATGGCTGTCGACGAGCATTATTCCCCCTTCCCGGCTTCTTCTTCATCCTGATAACGCGGAAACACCCCTTCGGGCTTGGGCAGTTCGGTGCCGGGCTTGAGCTCCCCCCTCACTCCATGAAATTCAAAGGTTCTCTCTTCCGTACCGACGGAAAGCTGATCAAGAACTTTTCCGCATGAATCAGGCATGAATGGCAGTAATAGAAGCGAAAGGTTCCTGATACTTTCTGCACCAACAAATAAAACCGTATTCATTCGGGCCGGGTTTTCCTTTTTCAGCTTCCACGGAGCCTGAGAATCAACGTAAACGTTGGCTGAACGGATGATAGTCCAAATGTATTCCAGCGCCTGATGAAACGCCTGACGTTCCATTTCCGGTCGAACAGATCGGATTAAATCCTGGGAATTGTCCTTAAGAGTATAATCATCATCGGTCAATTCACCCGGCACCGGCACCTTGCCATCGCAGTTTTTATTGATCATCGACAGTACGCGTTGCGCCAAGTTACCAAATTCATTGGCCAGTTCACCGTTCATGCGGTTAACAATGGAATTGTGGGCAAAATTGCCGTCGTTGCCGAATGGCATCTCGCGCAGCAGGAAATAGCGCACCTGATCGAGGCCGTATTTGTTCACCAGATCAATGGGATCGATGATGTTGCCGAGCGATTTGGAGATTTTCTCGCCTTCGTTAGTCCACCAGCCATGGGCATAGACCCTTTTTGGCGGCTTAAG
This sequence comes from Rhodospirillales bacterium, assembly GCA_036446135.1. Taxonomy (GTDB): domain Bacteria; phylum Pseudomonadota; class Alphaproteobacteria; order Rhodospirillales; family Casp-alpha2; genus Casp-alpha2. The sequence goes on from JAZFSL010000362.1 coordinate 2,467, forward strand.
CTCCGCCGCCATCAGGAACGCCGGCCAGTAGACGGCATGAAAGCGCAAGATATCCTTGCCCACCATATGCAGGTCGGCGGGCCAGTAGTGCGCGTATTGCCCGGTTTCCGTTTCCGGATAGCCGACGCCGGTGATGTAGTTGGTCAGCGCGTCGAGCCACACATACATGATGTGCTCATCGTCGCCGGGAACAGGGACGCCCCAGTCGAACGTCGTCCGCGATATGGAAAGGTCCTTCAGACCGCCGGAAACAAAGCTGGTGACTTCGTTACGGCGGGTTCTCGGCGCAATAAAATCAGGGTTGTCATCGTAGAACTCGAGAAGCCTGTCTCCCCATTCGGAAAGCCTGAAGAAGTAGCTCGGCTCCTCGACCCATTCGACCTCGGCACCCGAATTTTTTACGATTTTTTTGCCATCGGGGCCGTCGGTAAGATCGTCCTCGGTGTAGAACGCCTCGTCGCGGACCGCGTACCAGCCTACGTATGAGTCGAGATAGATATTGTCGTTGCCCTTGGGGGTTTTGCCTTCGGCGATGGCCTTCCAGATAGCCTGGCTGGCTTTTTTATGGCGGGCCTCCGTGGTGCGGATGAAATCGTCGTGGCTGAAATTCATCAAGTCCGCCAGATCGCGGAAGTTCTGCGATACCCGATCGGTGAAGGTTTGCGGATCGACACCCGCCGCTTCCGCTGATTTAGCCACCTTCTGGCCGTGCTCGTCGGTGCCGGTGAGGAATTTGACGTCATCAAACCCGTCCAATCGCTTAAACCGGGCTAATACGTCACAGGCCAGCGTCGTATAGGCGTGGCCGATATGTGGCACATCGTTGACGTAATAAATCGGCGTCGTCAGGTAATATTTTTTTGGCATGGCAGCCTTATGAGAGACGACCGGAATCTATCAGGACCGGACAGCGTCTTCGAGGGTCAAAAACACGTTCAAAATCACCTGCTTGCGATTCAGATGGGCGTGATCGGCTTTATCCAGCAGATGGTTGATCTTTTCCCACACCTCAAACAGGCGATCAAGGCCGGCGGACTGCCCCAAACGCGTAGCCAGGAGCTCTTCTTGCGGGTTGAGGCGGTTCGATGCCCCTGTCCCGCCGGATACCGACACGATCAACCGCGCCAGCCACCATCGCAACAGGCCGGAAACGGTCTGAAAAGATTCTTCCTGACCAGCCTTGATGAAATGGCCGCCGAAGGAATGAAGCGCTCCAATATCCAGCCGGGGCAGGGTTTCCAGAAGCCCCGTCATATCCCGGAACAATTCAAGCCCGCCTTCTTCAGCCAGATCCAATGCACGCCCCGGACTGCCGTCCGCCAGATGCGCCAGCAAGGCCGCATCCGCCGGCGCCAGGTCAGGATGAGATTGGGCTATCAGAGCGCTCAACCGGTCTTCATCAAGCGGTTTCAGGGCCAGCTTCGAACATCGGGAACGGATCGTCGGCAACATCCGGCCGGGATTGTGGGTGACCAGTAACAGCAAGGCATTGGCGGGCGGTTCTTCCAGTACCTTCAACAGGGCGTTGGCGGCACTTGGATTCATTTCATCGGCGGCGTCGATGACGGCGAT
>JAZFSL010000363.1:0-2110 GCA_036446135.1 Rhodospirillales bacterium
GCGGCATCGAAAGAGCCTTTTTCGAAGGGCATGTTCAAAGCATTGTCGATCTTGAAATTGACCCGGTGATCGAGCCCGGTCAGTGTGCTTAAAATCTTTACCGTCGAAATATATTCCGGCGTCAAATCTATGCCGGTGACACGGCATCCGGTTTCGCCGGCCATGAAACGCGCCGCCCCACCGATCCCGCATCCAACATCCAGAACGTGGGCGTCCGGCCCAAGGGACATTTTCCCGACAGCATGAATTGTCGCCGCGCGACCACTGATATGGAACTCATCCAACGGAGAAAAATCTTCGGGTTTCAGGTTTTTTAAGTTTACGTCGTTTTTTTCAAGCCTAAAAAAATTCGCCCTAACAACCCTTCGTCCCCGTAATGATCGGCGACGGCCTGTTCAATTTTGCTCATTTTGCGAATCCCTTCATCGTCGAAATTCTCGGCAAATTTACGGCCCACTCCTAATCAGCGAGGGTGTCGATGATCCCTTTCAGGCGCAGATGCGGGTCATTATGCCCGAAGGCCTTCCGCCCATTTTCGTCAAGTATACAGGTTTTTTATTTTCACCCTCGGAAAAATTCAATACTGTTGTAGTTAAAGAACGCTTTCCTGAAAACCGGCAATCTTGAAGTCCGGCTGATTCGCCGCTACCTTCTGACCTGCGCATGGCAATCGGAAAAATGACATGACAAAAAGCATTCTGGGCCGGGTTACGCCCGATAACGTCCATGACGACCCGTTTCCCTATATCCTGACCACCGAAGCCCTGGACCCGGAATATTACGAGGAACTGGCGGCCCATTATCCCGATTTCAGCGGCCATCCGGGGGCGTCAAAGAATAATGTCTCCATTTCCATGAGTGGCCTGCACGCATTCTCCGATGAAATTCCCCTGCATCCCGTCTGGAAAGAGTTCATGGCCTTTCATTACTCCGGCGAATTCCTGCAACAAGTCATTTCCACCTTGGGTGATCTGATCCCGGAAAGCTTCCCCGATCTGGAAACACAGTTGGGCAAGAAGATGCAGGACCTGACGGTGGTCCCGCGTCATATCGAGGGTGATGCCGATGTCGAAATTCATATCCCTTTCCGGGTCAATACACCGGTTACAGAAGCCTCACGGGTGCGCAGCAAGCATGTCGACAGCCCGAAGAAGTTGTTCAACGGGTTGTTTTATTTCCGCGCCCCCGAAGACGATTGCATTGGCGGCGACCTGGAAATATGCCGATGGAAAGTCGGCCGCCGGTTCAACGACGTGTTTGTAAAAGACGACTGGGCCGATGTCGACGATATCGTTCCCTACCGCGCCAACACATTCATCATGTTCCTCAACACGCCAGATTCCGTGCACGGCGTGACCATACGCCTGCCGACGCCGCACTTCAGGCGCTACATCGGGTTCACCGCCGAATTCAAGCAACCGGTCTATGACCTGGACGCCTTGCAGGATAATTCGACGCCCTGGGCGCTGACGCTGGGGCCAAACAACAACGACTAAACGGCTTAGTCTTCGGCTATGAAGTCGAAGGCGATGGAGAACCGCGTCTCGTCGCTGCCAAACGGGATCGTCTGGTGAAAATAATAAGACGGAAAAAAGACCATCAGGCCGACCACCGGCTGCACCCGGTGAAAGGGAACGTTGCCTTGTTCTGACGGGTATTTCGGCGGACGGCCGAATTCGATCCAGCCTTCACATTGATCTTTCGCGGTTTCAGCTGCCTCGGGCACGTGGGCGTAATAAACACCGCTCAGCCATCCCTGGGGATGGATGTGCGATTGCAGCGCCCCGTCCTGGCCGATGATGGAGCCCCACATATCGATGAAACAATTGTCCGGTTTTTGCGACAGGAACGGATGGTTCGGGTTGGCGGGCCGGGCATCGCAATAGCGCTTGAACGAAGCGTAGGCAAAATCCACCAGCGGCCCATAAGCTTTCAGGTCTTCTCCCTTATGCAGGTTATAAATCCGCTGGCCCATGGTCATCGACTGTTCGTAATCCTTCGCCGCAGGATGATTTTGGCAAATTTCCAAGAGCTCGTCGTTAAAGGAGTCCATATCGGCATAACCGTCCGGCAGGCCGATAATGTATGTCTCAATCAAATTGTCGAAGTC
>JAZFSL010000364.1:0-2460 GCA_036446135.1 Rhodospirillales bacterium
TTCGTCGGCGCCCCGGTATCGACGACCCATTCCATCGTCGGCGGCGTTATGGGGGCGGGCATCGCGGCTGCCGGGTTTGATGTCGTCAACTGGTTCGTCATGGGCAAGATCGCCGCCAGTTGGGTCATTTCACCATTCCTGGGCGGTATTATTGCTGCCATCTTCCTGGCCTTCATTAAAAAGCGCGTGCTCTATCAAAAAGACACCATCGCCGCCGCCAAACGCTGGGTGCCGCTTTTGGTGGCGCTGATGGCGGGCGTATTTGCCGCCTATTTATCCGTCAAGGGTCTGAAAAAAATCTGGAAGCCCGAACCCTGGATGGTCACCGCCATCGGCGTCGGCTTTTTTGCCGCCACCATGGCCGTCGTAAATCCGTGGGTCGCCCGGCGCGCCGAGGGCATGGATAACACCAAGAAAGCCATTCGTGGCCTGTTTCACCTGCCGCTGATTTTCGCCGCCGCGCTTTTATCGTTCGCCCACGGCGCCAATGATGTCGCCAACGCCGTCGGGCCGTTGGCCGCCATCGTCACGACGGCGTCCACCGGCACGGTTGAGGCCAAGGTCGACATCCCGATCTGGGTGTTGTTTGTCGGCGCTGTCGGAATTACCATGGGGCTGATGCTGTTCGGGCCGAAACTGATCCGCACCGTCGGCCACAAGATCACCCGCATGAACCCCATGCGGGCCTATTGCGTGGCGCTGTCAGCGGCCATTACGGTGATTGTCGCGTCGGCCTTGGGATTGCCGGTGTCATCCACCCACATCGCCGTCGGCGCCGTTTTCGGGGTCGGCCTGTTCCGCGAATACCATTCTTCCAAGGGCGCCCACATGGGTGGCTACAAAAGCAAGTCAGACCGGCCGCCGTCTAAATGGGACTTGCTGCCGTCGGAAGAAAAATCCCGGCGCAAAAAACTGGTTAGGCGCCAGTATCTCTGGACCATCGTCGCCGCCTGGATTATCACGGTGCCGTTCTCGGCGCTGTTCGCCGGCGGCATTTTCGCCGTCTTGAAAGCCACCCTGGGATCTTAAAGGCCACTACAAATCTCTGAAAAGAAAGACTTTATTCATCTATATGGCTTAGGGTCTGCGACCGGTGCGCCATGAAAAATCGGTCTTTCCCCAGCAGCATACTTTCCGGGCTCCGACGCCTGTTCGGCAGCGAGCACATGGTCATGACCATCCTGGCCGTCGTCGTCGGCAGCCTGGTCGGCAGCGCCGTGATTTTGTTCCGGGAAGTCATCTCCCTGATCCAGACGGCGTTCTACGGTTCCGGGTCCGAGAGGTTGTTTGCCAACGCTGACGCGCTTCATTGGTGGCAGATACTATTCATCCCCATCATCGGCGGCCTAATCGTCGGTTTGCTGGCGCATTTCCTGATGCCGAAAAAAAGACCCGAAGGCATGGCCGACGTCATCGAGGCCAGCGCGCTGCGTAGCGGACGAATGTCTTCCAGGACGGGTTTGTTCGCCGCCCTCACCAGCGCCGTTTCCATCGGCGCCGGCGCGTCCGTGGGCCGCGAAGCGCCGGCGGTGCATCTCGGCGCCAGCCTCGCCGGATGGATGGGACGGCGCTTGGGACTGAGCCGGTCCCTGACCCGGACATTGCTCGCCGGCGGCATTGCAGCCGCGGTCGCCGCCTCCTTCAACGCACCGATCGCCGGAGTGCTGTTCGCCAGCGAAGTCATCATCGGCCATTATGCCCTGAACGCCTTTGCCCCCGTTGTCATCGCCTCGGTCGCCGGCACCGCCATTTCCCGTGTCTGGTTCGGCAACTTCCCGGCCTTTTCCCTGGATCAGCACGTTATCGCGTCGTTTTGGGAATTCCCGGCTTTTGCCGGGTTAGGCGTCGTCATCGGCATCATCGCCATCACCTTCATGCACGCCATGCACCAGGCACAGCGTCTGGGCGAAAAGATTCCAGCACCTGTGTGGCTCAAACCAGCACTGGCGGGACTGGTTCTCGGCCTGATGGGGTTGGTGGTTCCCGAAGTACTGGGCATCGGGTACGGCATCACCGAGCAGGCATTGCTGGTGAAAATTCCCCTCGTCATGTTGCTCGCCTTTGCCGTCGCCAAGATCGCCGCCACCGCCGTTTCCCTCGGCTGGGGCTTCGGCGGCGGGGTGTTTTCACCGTCGCTCGTCATCGGCGCCATGATCGGCGGCGCCTACGGCATTGTCGCCACCAGCACGTTTCCCGAATATTCCTCCGGCTCCGCCGCCTACACCCTGGTCGGCATGGGCGCCATGGCCGCCGCCGTTATGGGCGCGCCTATCTCGACGACGCTGATCATTTTTGAAATGACCGGCGACTACCCCCTGACGCTGGGCGTCATGATCGCTATCGTCATCGCCACGGAAATCACCCAGCAATTCTATGGCCGCTCGTTTTTCGCCGAACAGCTCAACCGGCGCGGTGTCGACCTGAAAGGCGGTTTTGAGGCGGAAATTCTCAATGCCGTCA
>JAZFSL010000365.1:0-3025 GCA_036446135.1 Rhodospirillales bacterium
CGCCTACCCAACGGCATCGAGATGCCAAAATGGTGGTTCATCCTATGAACCGTGAAGGGGTGTGCATGGCAAACAAGCGACTTTCCGGACCTACCGATCGAGGGCCGGGCACCCCCCCGGTGCAGACATTCAGGCGGTGATGTCCGGTTTCGCGCTGTTTAGGTCCGGTCTACCCCCAGCACCAGACGTGAGCGGCGGACCTGACCGAGGACCGTTCGTGACCCGATGCAGACCTAACGCATAGGCCTCTTAAGCAGACTGGTGCACCGATTTGACAGTGTTCTATTGCTGGCTCAACATGAGCCCTTGCTAGAGTGCGCCTATGGCTCGCCATTTGCTGAAGATGGCCTGCACCTTTTTGGTTGCTGCATTTAAAGCCTCCTCGGGATTCATTTTACCGGAAGCAGCCTGACGAAACATGTCAGGGATGATCCAAGACCCGAAGACCTCGGAGATACCGGCATTGACAAAACCGGGATAACCAATATTGGTCGCCCAATCCTGAACATCTTCGAGCACCTTGTATTTGTCCGGCGGATCGGCCCTCTGGTCGTGGGCAAGCTGCTCTTTTAGATCGGGAACGGTACTTGGAAAGCACGGAAAGTTGTAGAATTCGCTGGCCAAAAAGGCCTTGTCGAAATTCGATACGTAATCCACCAGGAATTTCTTGGCGCCCTCGATATTCTCGGCGAACTTCCAAATTGAATTCACGTTCATGACATGCTGCAGCCCCATTCGACGAACTGGTCCTTTGGGTGCCTTGGCCAGCCAAATCTTCTTGCTCATCTCCGGGTCATCCTTTTCCGCCGTGCGGGTTATGGAAATGGCGTTCATGGTCAGGGATGCCTTGCCCGTAAGCATCACGCGGTTGTTGGAGGACGCATCCCAGGTGAAGACGTCGGGGGTCATGCTTTCCTCGTACATGGCCTTCACGAACTTGATGGCCTCCAACGTCTGTTTCGAATTGAGGGCCACGTTGCTCTCTTCGTCTTGGACGGAAGATCCAAATGAGTACATGATCGAACGCAGGCACATATTGCTGTCGATTTCCGAAGCTAAACCAAGTCCCAGCGAGATATCGTGCTTCTTCTTGATCTTGGCCGCGCCCGTCCGAACATCATCCCAGGTGGCGGGATAGACCCCGACCGAGTCCCACAGATCCTTGCGGTACTCGATCGGGCCGGGTACGAAGCTCGAGGAAAGGCCATAATATTTCTTTGTCTTGGGGTTGTAGGAACTCCCGATGGCGAGATCGATAGGATCGCCGACGTTCTTGATGCATTCGTCGTATACATCCTTGAGATCTATGACATGTTGTTCCAGATCTGGCCGGGGCCATAAGAAGAGGAAAATGTCGTGACCTCTTTGGGCCAAAGCCTCCGCATCCGCCCGCGCATTCAGGGCCGCAAGGCTGATGTTGTCAACGATCACCTCGGTGTCGTTCTTGGCTCCCCATTCCTTAACGTATGACTCGTTGAACCATTGATCGTATCCGGGGATATAGTGGATCCACTGCATTATTTTGAGAGTCTTCGGTTTGGCGGTGCCAAGCCGAGGGAAAATTAAACTACCTGCACCAGCAAGTGCGGCTCGCGTGGAGGCGGTCTGGATGAACCCACGCCTGGAGATGGTTCTTATTCTATCTGTTTTCATTTGTCCGGCTCCTCATGCCATGATCCGCTCCCCCAAAAAAAGAGAGATTTCCTTTGTTCTGAATCCTCACTTGTCCGTAATATGTTCAACTGCCTGCAGGGCATTAATCAAGCGAGATGAATCTTCGGAATTTTTGTAATACGCCCCTTCATATTTGACATAGAGTTCATAGAGTTCCCTTACATCCTTGATTTCGGGTCTATTGAGCTCGGCCATGGCCCTTTCTTCCTCGCCAAGATGCATGTAGGCAGCGGTTAGATAGGCTCTTTGTACTAGCCCCAGCTCCGGATTGAGCTTAAAGGCCCGTTCAAATACCGATACCGCCTGTTGGAACTTCTCCATACCAAAATAGGCCATTCCCAATGTGAACAGATAGCGGGCCGTATTATGGGGATCGAACCGAATCGCTTTGTTGACAAAGTCTATCGCTTCTTCGGGTTTGCCAGAGTAAATGAGGGCCGTGGCCATGGCCGCGTACCCGACGGAGTCGTTGGGATCGAGCGCAATGGCCCGCGTCGCTTCGGCGATCGACTCGTCTGAAAAAAGTAAAATTACGTACCACTTTGAAGCGACTTGATGAGCTAGAGGCGTCGGGTACTTCAAGGCCTCTTTCAGATATTCTCCGGCCAAACCCGGCATGGCCTCCGCCGAGACGCCCACCACGTGAGACCAGTCCCATGCATTTTGATAGCTTTCCGTATAAATCGAGGCAATCGCCGCATAGGCCCGTCCATACTGGGGATCCAACTCAATCGCTTTCTGAAAGTAGGGAAGGGCTTCTTGAAAATCGTCAGGTGTCCAGCGACGATAAAATTCCCAACCTTTGAGGAACGCGTCGTACGCCTCAATGTTGGAGGTTTCCTTACGGCCCAGTTTTTCCTCCTCTCCAGCCGACAGTTTCAATGCCAGCGCGGCAAATATTTTCTTCGTTATCCGATCTTGCAGGGCGAAAACATTATCCACATGGTCATCATACCGATCAGCCCATAGATGGCCGCCCGTCGTCGCGTCGACAAGTTGAGCGTTGACGCGAATTTGATCTTCGACACGCCGCACACTCCCCTCCAGCACGTAGCGCACGCCCAGCTCTTCCGCTACTTGGCGCACCTTTACCTGCTGGCCTTTGTAAGAGAAGGAGGAGTTGCGGGCGATCACGAAGAGGCCTGAGATTTTTGACAAGTCGGTGATCAGGTCCTCTGTCATGCCGTCGACGAAATATTCCTGGCTCGGATCGTCCGACAGATTGGTGAATGGCAACACCGCGATGGACGGCTTGTCGGGCAGCGGGAAAGCCATGCGCTCGATCGAGGCCGGCTCCACCTCGGATTTCCAGGGTTGCCATCGCCGGGGCGAAAGCCGAAGGCGAGGTCGT
>JAZFSL010000366.1:0-3197 GCA_036446135.1 Rhodospirillales bacterium
GTTTATCGAGCCCGTCACGAATATGCGGCACCGCCTTGGCAGCGTCCTCGTTATTGACGGTAATGCGCACCAATTCGGACCCGGCGCGCGCCAGGGCCGCTACCTGTTTGACAGTCCCGGCGATATCCGCGGTGTCCGTATTGGTCATGGATTGCACCACCACCGGGCCATTGCCGCCGATGATGATGGCGTCCCCATCGGAGCCACCAACGGCAACGCCAACGCTTTTACGCTTTTCGCCTAATTTAAGATGATCTGACATCCACCGGCTTCCTTATTCGCCGACCGCTGTGCCGGCCTTAAGCTTGCCCGCATCGAGCGCCACGTTGCGCCTAACATCACCCGCGCCGCCAATGGAGGGAACGGTTTTGCCGTCAACCAGGATTTCCAGCGCCCCGGCGTTGCCCGTCGACAGCTTCAATCCTTTGCGGTCTGGAACCTCATAATGGTCACCGGCCCGGAGCAACCGGGTCAAAAGCAGCTCGCCGGCAATGTCGTCGCGGATCTGAATCCAGCTATTAGTTACGGCGCGCACAGTGACCTTTCCCGTTCCCGCTGATGCCCCCCCCGATGTCCCTGGCGACGTCAATGCAGGGGGCAATGATGCCGTTTCCGGCACCGGCACCGGCGCCGGCGCCAGAAATGGCGTCGAAACTATGTCGCGTGACGGCTCTTCAACAACCGGCTGGGGTTCAGGTTGCGGTTCGGGCTTTGTTTTTGGCGGCGGTTGCGCTACCACCTCGGGTGTCGCTTGGGGTGTTGCTTGGAGTGTTACGGGCGCGACCTTGCCCTCGGGGGCTATTATTACCGGTGCCGGGGCAGCTTCCTGGACCGAAGCGGTAACCGGTTGCTGCGTATCAGGTTGCGGCGCCGGGACAGCTTCCGGGGTCATCCCTTGAGTCATCTCGGAGGCCATCTCGGGGGCCTTCTCGGGGATTTTCACCGGAGCCGCCGCCATTTGCGTAATTTCCGGCCTGGCTTCCTCTGGCGGGGGTTCCGGGGAGGCCTCAGGGGAAACCACAGGCTCCTTTGCCGCTTCTTCCGGGGCGCTGGCGGAAACGGTGGCATCGGCGGTTTTTTCTTCCGCTTCCTTTTTTGCAGGCGGGGCAGTCTCCGGGGTCGCCCCCGACGTCGCCTGGCCGCCGGCGCCTTTGGCGGCGGCATCGGCCAAACGCTCGGGCACCGGAGAAATCAGTTCGGCCAGGAAGCCGTCCTTGGTGGTGTTGACGTACCACACCCCATAAGCGACGACGGCGACGACGATACCGACGAAGACAACGGCGCCGCCGGGAATGCCCGGTTCCGGGATCGGTTCCGGGAAAACAAGGTTCCTGTCACTGGCGTCACCATCACCGGAAATATCGGCCTTGTAGCGGCGCACCACTTCCTCGCTGTCGAGCCCCAAATATTCAGCGTAAACGCGGATGAAGCCGGTGGCGTAGGTGGGACCGGGAAGATCGTCGAAACGACCATCTTCAATCGCTTCCAGGTAAACATGGCGAATACGCAATACGTCGGAAATTTCGCGCACGTTGTCACCAACCCGAAGCCTGGATGCTTTTAACAACGCGCCGACGCCGTGCGCCTTGGCTTGCTTAAGCGCATCATCGAGTTCATGAGATAATATTTTTTGTTTTTCCATGATCTTCATTCAATACATTAGCGCACGCCAAAAGCCGGGGGGCCCGCGTCGGCCCGGCTCATGGCATTTAATATTCCTAACGATACAACCCCGGACCAGCCCTGTACAACAACGCCGTAAGACTAGCCTCAATTGGCGCCCCTATTTGGCGTCCAGGCCGTATGCCGTATGCAGGGCGCGCAACGCCAGTTCGGTATATTCCTCGGCGACCAATACGCTGACCTTGATCTCGGACGTCGAGATGACCTGAATGTTGATGCCTTTTTCGGCCAAGGCCTGGAACATGGTTTGCGCGATCCCGGCGTGAGACCGCATGCCGACGCCAATGACGGAAATTTTGACGACGTTGGAATCCGACACCAGATCGGCGTAATCCAGCTCCGCCTTTTTGGCGGCGACGGTTTGCACAGCGCGATCCAGATCGGCCGTAGGGACGGTAAACGTCATGTCCGTAGCCTGACCATCGGCAGAAACGTTCTGGACGATCATATCGACGTTGATGCCGGCTTCCGCCAGCGGCCCGAAGATAGACGCCGCCACGCCCGGTTTGTCGGCGACCTGGACCAAAGTGATCTTGGCCTCGTCCCGGCTGTATGCAATTCCACTGACCAGTTCCTGTTCCACGATTTCATCCTCATCCACGACTAGAGTTCCAGGGGCGTCGGAATAGCTGGAGCGGACCTGCAGGCGCTGGCCGGTTTTCATCGCCATTTCCACCGCCCGCGTTTGCAGGACCTTGGCGCCCAGAGACGCCATTTCCAGCATTTCCTCGTACGTTATCTTATCAAGTTTTCTCGCGCTGGCGACGATGCGGGGATCCGTGGTGTAGACCCCGTCCACATCGGTATAGATATCGCAACGTTCCGCTTTCAGTGCCGCGGCCAAGGCGACAGCGGAAGTATCGGATCCACCGCGGCCGAGCGTAGAAATACGGCCATCGGGGCTGATGCCCTGAAAGCCCGGCACGACCGGCACCTCGCCCTTGCCCAAGACCTCTTCCAATGCCGCCATCTCGATGCCCATAATCCGGGCCTTGCCATGCGCATTATCGGTGTGGATCGGCAACTGCCAACCCAGCCAGGAACGCGACGCGATACCCATTTTCTGCAGACACAACGCCAGCAACCCGGCCGTTACCTGCTCGCCGGTGGAGACCACAGTGTCATATTCGGCCGAATTGTTAGACCCGCCCGCTTCCCGCACATAGCCGACAAGCTGGTCCGTAACCCCGGCCATGGCCGACAGCACCACACAGACCTGGTTGCCGGCGTCAAGCTCGCGCTTGACAGTGGCGGCAACGATCTTGATCCTTTCCAGGTCGGCGACGGAGGTTCCGCCGAATTTCTGTACAATACGTACCATCTCGAATATCCAAGCCAGGAAGAAACCCGGTAAAAAGCGAATTTATTACAACAGAGTAGGTTGAAGCGTAGGCGGCGCATACATACTCTATTAACTGGAACAGAGGCAAGCCACCGATGAGCGCAACCGCCGATACCGGAACGTCAACCGCATCCCCGGACGAAGTCGCCCGCTTCACCGACATGGCCGACGC
>JAZFSL010000367.1:0-2280 GCA_036446135.1 Rhodospirillales bacterium
TCTGAGGAGTTTTCCAATAAAAACCTCAATTGTTCCATTGAGCAAAGCCTGGACCGGTTCCGTCCCGTTTGCGATGCGGCAAAAGACTTAGGCATTGCCGTTCGCGGCTATATCTCCTGCGTGCTCGGCTGCCCATACGAAGGCGACATCGCGCCTGAAAAAGTTGCCCAGGTTGCCGGCGAGTTGGTTGCGATGGGGTGTTACGAGATATCCCTCGGCGATACCATCGGCATCGGAACACCGGCTAAAGCCCAGGCCATGATCAAGGCGGTGGCGGGATCAGTTCCGGTGGACCGCTTGGCGGCGCACTTCCACGATACTTATGGCCAAGCGTTGGCCAACCTTTTGGCGGTCATGGACCAGGGCATTTGTGTCATCGACAGCGCCGTCGCCGGACTAGGCGGGTGCCCTTATGCCGATGGCGCCACGGGAAATGTTGCCTCGGAAGATGTGCTTTATATGCTGGATGGCTTAGGCATCGACACTGGGGTCGATCTGGGCGCTCTCATCTCAGCGGGGCAGGGGGTTTGCAGCGAACTGGGACGGCGACCAGCGTCAAGAGTATCCCTGGCCCAAACAAGTCTCATCACGACATGAGCTTGCATATAATCAAACTATCGGTTGGCGTCGAAGATATCGACCATCTGGCCAGGTTGCAAAAGGGGCGGATGAAAAATTCGCCAGATCTAAGACACGTAACCCGCAACACACCGCGCCGGTCTGCTGAAATTCTTGCCGGGGGCTCCATTTACTGGGTGATCAAGGGTTTCATCCGCGCCCGCCAGCCGATCATCGATATCCGCCCCGTTGAGCGCGATGACGGTCGCGCGGCCTGTGCCCTGGTTCTTGAACCGGGTTTGGTGCGTACCGAACTACGCAATTTCCGGCCTTTTCAGGGCTGGCGCTACCTGAAGCAGGAAAGCGCTCCACCGGATGCTCCTTCAGGGTATAAAAGTGAGGAGGTGTCGGGGGAAATGATGCAGGAACTGAAAAAATTGGGACTTTTGTAGGGTCTTTAAGGATTTCACTTGTTTCGCTCTATTCTGTAGTATTATCAGGCGCTTGAACGGGCGGAACAGGTTATCCTCGACATGATCGACAGTTACCTTGAATGGGTTGCTGAGGATCTAAAGAAAATCGAAGCGGCCTATCAAAAACTTGCCTATGCATTAGGGGACCGCAAAAAGGTAATGGATGGTATTTCCAGATTTCTCACGATATAAAAGGCCAAGGCGGCAGTTTCGGTTATGACATGATGATGGCGATTAGCAACGGGCTGTGCCGCCTGAATGAATGAGTTGACAAGGTCGGCCTCAACGAAGTCCAGGCCGTGAAAATTCATATCGATTCAATGAAGCTTGTCATTGCTTAGGATAGGAAGGGCGACGGCGGAAAACAGGACGAAGAAATTCTCGCCAGCCTGCATAAAGTCTGCGACAAACTTGTTTCCTGGCGCCTAATACCGAATAAAAACCTTACCCTAGCCGGGCCCGGAATTCCCTTAGCCATTCCAGATGGCTTTCCATGCCCTGTATATCGTAATCCAGCCACTCCAACAAATAGCCACCGTCTTCGGCGTGGTGGCCTCTTAGATTATCCAGCCGGGCCAGCTCGATGTCCTGCGCCTCGATCAGAATATCGGCTTGGGCGCGCTGTTCTTCGATGTCGAGGAGATGCAGAAAGCGAAATTTCAGCGCCACGATCAGCTTGCTCATTTCGCTGGCCTGGGTTTTGACATTAGCGGTCAGCAAGGCCCGCAACTCCACCTCACCTTTCACCGTTATGGCGAGAAGCGCATCGTCTTCCATGCCGACGCCTTCCAGCGCCTCTACCAGCCCTTCATATTTCAACAGCTCAAGGGATGTTCCCATAACTTCCAGGGACGGTCCGGTGATATGGCTGGCGAAATGACGGATGGCGTTAGCAAGCGCCGAGTAGTGCATTGGCCCCTTGGCCAGGGTACCTAGCGCGCAAAGCCGAACCGCTTCTTTCGGTGTCAGGGTATTGTCCGCATACATCAGGAAACCATACTGAGCAGGGTCGACCAAGTCCACCGAAGTGAAGGCGCATTTTCGTCAGGCGGCGGGTTTCAGCCCCAACATGGAGCATACTTCCTTCAGCGAAGAAACAAGGTGATCCATGTCCGCGTCCGAATGCAGCGGCGTCGGCGTGAAGCGCAACCGTTCAGTACCGCGTTCAACGGTCGGGAAATTGATCGGTTGCACATAAATGCCGTATTTATCCATCAGGATATCGGATGCCTGCTTGCACAACACCGCA
>JAZFSL010000368.1:0-3675 GCA_036446135.1 Rhodospirillales bacterium
CGGATATGGCGGAAAACAGGGTTGCAACGGTTGCAAACATTGGCAATCTATAGGAAGAAGCCATTACTTACGAGGCGGTGGCAAAAAAACGAGGGAGGCAACCATGAAGGGACGATTTATCCTATACGCCATTTTTCCGGCGTTGTTGTTGAGCCTAGGGGTTTTACCCGCTACAGCCCAGGAAGAAGGCATCATCAAACACCGAAAAGCGGTAATGAAGGCCGTCGGCGGGCACATGGGCGCCATGTCCGCCATTCTTAAGGGACAAGTCCCGTTCAAGAAAGATGCAGCGGTTCATGCCCGCGCCATGGCAGACCTGGCGAAAGTTACCGAGAGGGTTTTTCCGGAAGGTTCCGACTTCGGCGACACCCGGGCGAAGGAAGAAATTTGGAAAAAGCCGAAGTATTTCAAAAAACTCATCGACGCCTTCAAGGCGGAATCGGCAAAATTGGCTATAGTTTCCAAAACCGGTGATATGAAGGCCTTTGGCGCACAATTCAAGGTACTTGGCAAAAATGCCTGTGGGGCCTGCCATAAACAGTTCCGGGAAAAGAAAAAGAAGTAGCCGACCCAAATGGCGCTGGGAGTTCAGAGATTTTTCCTGTCGGTGTTGTTTTTTGGCTTGGCGGCGCCATCCCTTGGAGCAGACGTCAAGCGCGGGGAATACCTGTTCGCCGCCGCCGGCTGCAAGGGGTGTCATACGGACGTTAAACACAAAGGTCCGCCACTTGCCGGCGGGCGGCAGCTGAAAACCGCGTTCGGTGTTTTTTACAGCCCCAACATCACCCCTGACCGCGACCACGGAATCGGCAAATGGTCGGATGCCGATTTCATTCGGGCGCTTCGATTTGGTCTTGCGCCGGATGGCCGTCACTACTTCCCGGTTTTCCCTTACTCGTTTTATACGGGGATCACGGACAGGGACCTGATGGACATCAAGGCCTATCTGTTCACCCGCCCCGCAAGCGCCAGGGCTAACAATCCACATGACACCAATCCACTATTCGGACAGCGTTTCCTGATCGCCGTCTGGAAAACACTGTATTTCAAACCCGGCCCCTTCAAACCCTCGCCGGAGAAAAGCGGCATCTGGAACCGGGGTGCCTATCTGGTCAACGCCCTCTCTCATTGCGCAGCATGCCATACACCGCGAAATGCCCTGGGCGCCATAAAGCGGGACCGTTGGATGGCCGGCACCAACGAAGGCCCGCAAGGCGGAACCATTCCCAACATCACGCCCGACCGCGAGACCGGCATCGGTCGCTGGCTGAAAGGCGACCTGGAAGAAGTATTGCAAACGGGCCTGTTGCCGGACGGAGACTTTGTCGGGGATAGCATGGGGGAAGTGGTTGACGATGTTACCGGAAAACTTGTTTCTGACGATATCAAGGCGATCGCGACGTATCTGCGTTCGTTGCCCCCGGTACGCCACAAGATTGGCAAAAAGGGCAGATAACCCGTTGCCATATTTATGCCCGCTTCGGATTGCAAAATTAATGGTATAGTTATCCGATTATCCTCTTAGGAGACCCTCGAGGGAGACGCGAGCGTGCCCAACCGACCCCTAGTCATCGCCGCCCTAGCCGGAGGCGTCGCCATTGTCGCCGCCATCGGCGTCAACATCTTACAGTGGAAAGACGAAGTCGGGGACGGGGCGGCAAAAAAACAGGTGGTGGTAAAACTAAAGGCCGGCAAGGCGCCCGCCACCCCGGCAACAAACGAATCCCCTCTCAGTTTCGATGTTGTCCGCATTGACCCCCAAGGCGACGCCGTCATGGCGGGGCGCGCCATTCCCGGAAGTACGGCCATCATTCTCGACGCAGGCAAGCCCATTGGCGAGGTCACCGCCGACAATCGGGGGGAATGGGTTTTCGTCCCTAAAAAGCCACTGCCCCCGGGCAGCCGGGAGTTGAGCCTGGAAATGCGCGTGCCCGGCCAGGCCCCCGTCACCTCAAAAGATGTCGTCGTTCTGGTGGTTCCGAAGCGCGGTAAGGATGTCGCCGGTAGAGATGCTGATAAACCATCAGGCGTTTTGGCGCTTAAGGTTGCCAAGGATGGTGGCGGCAGTACCGTCTTGCAGACCCCATCGGGTTCCGGCCCCGGCGCAATCAGCATCGACACGCTGGATTATGGTGAGCAAGGGCGGCTGCACATCAGCGGCCACGCCAAGCCCAGCGCCATCGTTAACGTCTATCTCGGCAATACGTTGATCGGTCGAGCCAAAACAGACGATAAGGGGCAATGGCGCTTGCGGCCGGAAAGCCCCATCAAACCGGGTGTTTATACACTGCGCGCCGATCAGATCGACGACACCGGCAAGGTCATCGCTCGGGCATCGACACCCTTTCAACGCTTCGCCCCGTTGGCCAACGCCCCCCGCGAGCCCTTTGTCATCGTTCAACCGGGGAATTCTTTGTGGCGGCTGGCCCGACGGTCTTATGGCAAAGGCGTGAGCTATACGACAATTTTCGAAGCTAACAAAGAACAGATCAAAAATCCCGATTTGATCTTTCCGGGACAGGTTCTCTCCCTGCCGCAGACAAATTGATCCTGGCAAGCTATTGGCATAATGGCGAGAAGAACTACAATGCCGCCGATTGAGACCTGAAAGGCCGGGACAGCATTGAAAACCTTATTCATACCCATACACCGGGCCGGATGGCCGTTTATTGCCATTTTCGTCACCGTCACCGTAGGGTTCTCCTGGGTCTCGGAATTTTTCGGATTCCTGGGCGTCATTGCAACAACATGGTGCATTTATTTTTTCCGCGACCCCAAGCGGGTGACGCCGGTGCGTGACGGGCTGGTGATCAGCCCGGCAGACGGCGTCGTGCAGCTCATCGACATGGCCGCGCCGCCGGAAGAACTTGACATGGGACCCGATGACCGGCCCCGCATCTGTATCTTCATGAATATTTTTGATGTTCATGTGAACCGGATTCCCATAGACGGCACCATATCTAAACTGAGCTACCGCCCCGGAAAATTTCTCAATGCTTCCCTGGACAAAGCCAGCGAATTCAACGAACGCCAAAGCCTGTGTCTGACCATGAAAGACGGCCGCGATATCGCCTTTGTTCAAATTGCCGGCCTCGTTGCGCGCAGAATTATTTGTCACGCCACCGAAGGCCAGACTTTCAAGGCAGGCGAACGGTTCGGAATGATCCGTTTCGGCAGCCGCGTTGATGTATACTTGCCAGACGGTGTCGAGCCTTTGGTCGCGCTCGGCCAGCGCGCTGTCGCCGGCGAGACCGTGATTGCCGATATCGAGGCCCAGGAACCGGGCCGCATCGGCAAAATTCGCACGTAACGCTTTGGAACCCTTGCCATGAATAACAACGCCAACAACAAGCCACGGAAAAAACGGTTTAAGGATTTGTCCATCAACCGAATGATCCCGAATATCTTGACCTTGCTGGCGTTATCGGCCGGCCTGACGGCTATTCGCTTCGGGCTCGACGGGCGCTGGACCCACTCGGTCATCGCCATCGTTGCGGCGGGAATCCTGGACGGGCTGGATGGCCGCATCGCCCGGTTGCTCAAGGGTACCAGCAAATTTGGAGCGGAACTGGATTCGCTCTCTGATTTTGTCTGTTTCGGCGTTTCCCCGGCCCTGATCCTTTACCTGTGGACTATGAAAGACGCCGGAAAGTTCGGCTGGGTTCTGGTAATGTT
>JAZFSL010000369.1:0-2461 GCA_036446135.1 Rhodospirillales bacterium
AGCCTGCTGCAGGGGATCACCGGCGCTGACATGACAAACGACGCCTTCCCCTATCAAACGTCCCGCGAGATCGATGTCGCCGGAACATTGCTTCGCGCATCGCGCATTAGCTATGTCGGTGAGTTGGGGTGGGAGCTATATATCCCGTCGAACGCCGCCGTTGCCGTTTTGGATGCGATTTTGGCGGCGGGCGAAGGTCAGGGCTTGGCCCTTGCCGGTATGCACGCCATGCAATCGCTCCGCATCGAGAAGGCCTACCGGGCCTGGGGTCACGATATCGGCGATCAGGACTCAGGCCTTGAGGCAGGGCTTGGCTTTGCCATCGCCTGGAACAAGCCGGGCGGCTTCATCGGCCGCGAGGCATTGTTAAGGCAACGCGAAAAGGGCGTTACAAAACGTCTGGTCCAGTTTGCCCTTAATGACCCAGAACCGTTGCTTTACGGGCGCGAGCCCATCTATCGGGACGGTGACATTGCAGGGTATGTAACGTCGGCCATGTATGGCCATACGCTGGGGGCCGCTGTCGGGCTTGGATATGTGTCAAACGAAGGCCTGGTTTTCGATGCTGACTTCATTGCAACCGGTGCATTTGAAATTGAGATCGCCGGTGTCCGCCATTCTGCGGCGGCATCACTGAAACCGCTATTTGACCCGACGGGAGAACGGGCAAGGAATTAATTCAATTAAGACTTTTTTTCCATTAACCCTCCTTTAGAGGCGAGGCGTCGGTAGAGCGTTAAAATCAAATAGGGTCTCTCCTTGGCATTAATATTTTCCAGGGCTTCTACATCGACGACCTTTTGGCCGGAAAAGCCCGCTAACCTTATTTCACTCTCCAATTTTTAGACGGAAAAAGGGGGCCGCTCAATTGAACGGCCCCAGTTTCACTTCGCGTGGGGGAGAGTTTCGCGAATGACTATTTTTGCCGCCCGTTATCTCAAGTGTCGGGGACGATGGCGGTAAACGGCGACAGGTTGGCGACGGAGGATGGGGGCAAGCCCCAAGAGGTGAGCCACACCGCGCATCCAAAAATCAAACTGTCTCATGACCATTTCCTTTTTTTATTGTTTGCGCCATCTTCGACGACAAACATTAAACACACTTAAAATGACAATAACTTGCCGAAATTATGGCAATGTTGTGATGTCTAAGAATTAACCAGGGGATATTAACGTGTCCAAATCAAAAAATTTAACCGAGAAAAGCCGTTCCTTCGTTACCCACCTTGAATGTTCCGAAACCGGGAAACACTATCCGGCGGGGGTTTTGCATGGGTTGTCGAAAGCCGGCCACCCGTTAGTTGTGGAATATGACCTGGATGCGTTGTCGGCGTCAGTGACGAAGGACACAATCGCCGCCCGCCCACCCGACATGTGGCGCTACCGGGAATTCTTGCCCATGGGAGGTGATGTTGAAATCATCAGCCTGGGCGAGAATATATCGCCGCTGATCCCGGTGCCGAGGACGCAAAAAAGGCTCGGCGTTGGCGGACTGCTGATTAAAGATGAGGGTAGGCTTCCCACCGGCTCGTTCAAGGGCCGGGGTATGGCCGTCGCCGTCAGTATGGCCAAGTCCTTGGGCGTAACGCGTATCGCCATTCCGACGGCGGGAAATGCCGGCGCCGGGTTGGCAGCCTATGCCAGCCGGGCCGGGCTAGAATCCTATGTTTTTACCCCCGCTGATACTCCGGAAGTAACGGCCAGCGAAATCGCCTTCCATGGGGCCAAGGCATGGATGGTGGATGGCTTTGTCGGCGATTGCGCCAAGGTCGTCGCCGATGGCGCCGAAGAAATGGGCTGGTTCGATTTTACCACCCTGAAGGAGCCCTACCGCGTCGAGGGCAAAAAAACCATGGGGCTGGAAATCGCCGAACAGCTTGGCTGGCACCTGCCGGACGTAATCTTTTTCCCAACCGGTGGAGGCGTCTGTCTGATCGCCATGTGGAAGGTATTTAAGGAACTAAAGGCAATCGGCTGGCTGCAAGGTCCGATGCCACGCATGGTGGCGGTGCAGTCCACGGGCTGCGGCCCGATCGTCAAGGCGTTCGACGCTGGCCAGCGGGTGGTAACGGAACCTTGGGAAAACGTCACCACGCAAATTCATGGCGTTCGGGTGCCCTATCCCCTGGGCGGGAAGATGGTGTTGGACGTGCTCTACGAATCGGACGGTTTCGGCACGGCTGTCGATGACGATGCCATTGCCGAAGAACGCGCCAGGGTGTGCGCGGAAGAAGGCCTGCATCTTTGCCCCGAAGGCGCAGCCTGTCTCGTTGCCGTCGATATGGAACGCCAATCGGGGCGGCTTAAGCCCCAAGACCGGGTGCTGGTGTTCAATACCGCGTCGGGCTTAAAATCGCCGATGCCACCGATGACCAATCTGCTGGCCAAGGGCAAGCCTGTCGAATACGGGAGCCTTTAGACGACCGTAACGCGGATTTCACCGACGCCATCGACGCCGCCTT
>JAZFSL010000370.1:0-3334 GCA_036446135.1 Rhodospirillales bacterium
GGGATGTACCCCTGTGTGGCGGGGCTTGACCCCGAGGAGGTTCTTGCCGGGGTGGCCGAGATGATGGCGGGGGAAAGCGGGTAATGGCGTTTTCTTTTCGGTCGAAAGTTGTGGAAACCTTTGGCCGCTATCAGGCCTGGATTTTGGCCGTGGTGGCGGGGCTTTGTCTGATTGACCTCGCTTGGATAGGCGGCAGTTACCTGCTCTATCCGGACTACCTTGATCATGGTGAGCCAAGCATTACTGTGATGTCGTGGCGGTTGTTGGACGGGGTGCCTGTCAGGGCAAATTAAGGTCGCCGGTCAAATGGCAAGACGGCTAATACAGGATCGAAGTAAGTGAACAAGGAAGCACGGAGAGAACGACTGGATCTGCTGCTGGTCAATCCGGGTGGCCGCGAAAAAATCTACCAGGAACTGGGCGCCGATTTGTCGGCGGTCGAGCCGCCGTTGTGGTGCCGCCTGATCGGGGGATATGCCCGTGATCGGGGAGTTGCGGTCGATATCCTTGATTCCGAAGCCCTCAACTTGGACCCGGACGCCGTCGCCGAAAAGGTCCGGGAAATGGACCCTCGCCTGGTCTGTATGGTTGTTTTCGGCCATCAGCCTTCGGCCTCGACCCAGCAAATGATAGGCGCCGGAGACGCTTGCCGGGCGATCAAGGATATTTCTCCCTACATACCCATTTTGCTAGTTGGCGGTCATGTCTCGGCGTTGCCGAAACGGACGATAATCGAAGAATCCGTCGATTTTGCCTGCAAGGGCGAAGGCGTGGTGACGGTGGTGCAGTTGCTGGCGACCTTGAAAGAGGAAGAACCTGACTTGGAGTCCGTCGAGGGATTGGTCTGGATGCGCGACGGCGCGCCGATGATTAACGCGCCAGCGCCTTTGATCCAGAACCTGGACAAAGACCTGCACGGCAATGTCTGGGACCTGTTGCCGATGGATAGATACCGGGCCCATAACTGGCAGTGTTTCGGCGAGTTGGAGGCGCGCATGCCGTATGCGTCGATCTATACGTCGTTGGGGTGCCCGTATAAGTGCTCTTTTTGCTGTATCAACGCGCCGTTCGACATCAACCGCTATCGCATGCGCCGCCCCGAAGACGTGGTCAACGAGATCGGCTATCTGCATGATACTTACGGGATAAAAACTTATAAAATTATCGACGAAATGTTCGTCTTGAACGAGCGCCACGTTGGCGCCATTTGCGATTTGCTGATCGAGCGCGATTACAGGCTGAATATCTGGGCCTATGCGCGGGTCGATACGGTCAAAACAGAGATGCTGGACAAGCTTAAACGCGCCGGAATCCGCTGGCTGGCGCTAGGCATCGAATCGGGCTCCGCCCATGTTCGCGATGGCGCGGAAAAGGCCTTCAGCGGTGACGACATCACCGCCATTGTGCGCGATATCCAAAAGGCCGGCATGTATGTCATCGGCAATTTTATTTTCGGCCTGCCCGACGACGACCTGGACACCATGCGCCAGACACTCGACTTGGCGCTGGGCTTGAACTGTGAATTCGTCAACATGTATTCGGCCATGGCCTATCCGGGCTCGCCCCTTTACAACGAAGCGGTTTCCAAGGACCTTCCCCTGCCCGCTCTTTGGTCCGGGTATTCCCAGCATAGCTATGACTGCCAGCCACTGCCGACCGATCATGTTTCCTCCGCCGATGTGTTGCGGTTTCGCGACGATGCCTTTCATACCTATTTTTCCAGTACGCGGTATCTAGACATGGTGACGCAGTCTTTCGGGTGGGATACCCGCAACCACATCGAAGAAATGGCAAAGCGTCACCTGAAACGTAAAATCCTCGAAGAAACAGAGGCGGCGGAGTGATCATCAGCCGCACCCCTTTCAGGGTTTCGCTGTTCGGCGGAGGGTCCGATTATCCCAAGTGGTACCGCCAGAACGGCGGCGCCGTGTTCGGGTTCGCCATCAACAAGTATTGCTATATCTCGGTCAGGCCGCTGCCGCCGTTTTTTGAATATCGTCACCGGATCGTTTATTCCAAGGTCGAATCCGTCAACGACATCGGCGATATCGAGCACCCCGCCGTCCGGGGCGTGTTGGGTGACCAGGAAGTCGATATCGGTCTTGAGATTCATCACGACGGCGACTTGCCGGCGCGCTCAGGCCTGGGATCGTCGTCGTCGTTTACGGTCGGGTTGCTGAATGCGCTGTCCTCTCTGAACGGTAAGGATCTGGATAAGGATTCCTTGGCCCGCGAAGCCATCCGCATCGAACAAGACGTGATCGAAGAACATGTCGGGTCGCAAGATCAGATTTGGGCCGCTTATGGCGGGATCAAACGCATCAATTTCAAGAAGGGCGGCGGTTTCGATGTTGAACCCACGGGAATTTCCCCGGCGCGACAGAATGAACTTCTCGACCACTTGATGCTTTTTTTTACCGGGTTTTCTCGTTTTGCGCCGGAAATCGCCAAAAAACAGATCGACAATATAGATCAGCGCCAAAAGCACCTGGAGACCATGGTCGGCTTTGTTGATGAAGCTTTGTCCGTGCTCAAGGGCGAAGACAAGCCGATTCGCGAAGTAGGAGAACTGCTTTACGAATCATGGTTGTTGAAGCGGGAATTGGCAGACGCGGTTTCGACGCCGGAAATAGATGAAATATTAGAAACGGCGCGAAGCGCCGGCGCCATCGGCGGTAAATTGCTGGGCGCGGGCGGCGGAGGATTCATGTTGTTGTTTGTCGAGCCGGCAAATCAGGCGGGCGTTGCCGATAAGCTGAAGAGCTTGGTCAGGGTCAATTTTTCTATCGACGAAGTCGGCTCCAAGATCGTCGTCTACGAGCCGACGGGGCTGGAAAACAGGTAGGCCTTTTGCTCGCGTCTACCCTTGAAGTAGTTTTATGGCGAAGAAAATCATACAAGCGAAAAAGAAATCGATGTCTAAAAAGGTTCTTGTTTCCGTTGCTCTGTCCTTTCGCAACGAAGATGATGTGCTGTCGGAATTGATTAGCAGGCTCGACGCCGTTCTCTCCAAGCCGCTGGTTGATTACGATTTGGTATTCGTCAATGACGATTCCACGGACGGGTCTTATGTCCTTCTCAAGAAAGCGGCGGCCAAGAACAAGAAAACCAAGATCGTCAGTATGGCGGTGGCTGGGTGCCTTTAGTGTTGCTGCTTTTGGGCTGGCTGATGGGGTCCCTAGGCTTCGTCGACATCTATGTCGGGCACACGTACAAAGACGTTCGGGGCCGACCGCGCTATATCGTCAGGGACACGATTAACCTCGATTAATTATCACGTTGCCGGAACTTGGCCCAGTTGACGCCGTCGATGCGGACCTTGAGGAATATGTCC
>JAZFSL010000371.1:0-20260 GCA_036446135.1 Rhodospirillales bacterium
CGCGAATCCATGGTCCGCTGCGAAGGTGCCGCCGAACAGGCCAAACAGTCCTGTCATGCAATAGCCGAGCGCATCAAAGACCGGCTGGAATGCCGCCCCGACCAGCTATTCGATATTTCCGCCCTCAAGCCCGACGCCGAATTGCCGAACCTGGAAGCCATTGAGCGCAAGGTCGAGCGCCTGAACCGCGAACGCGAAACCATGGGGCCGGTAAACCTTTGCGCCGAGCAGGAAGCCGGAGAAATGAGAGAGCAAATCGACACCCTGGTCGCAGAGCGCGACGACCTGCTGAAAGCCATCGACAAGCTGCACCGCGGCATATCGGAACTCAACCGGGAAGGCCGCGCCCGATTGCTGGCATCGTTCGAGGAAGTCAACCGGCACTTCCAGGAACTGTTCATCAAACTGTTCGGTGGCGGCAAGGCGCACCTGGAACTGACCGAATCCGATGATCCGCTGGATGCCGGTCTCGAAATCATGGCCAGCCCGCCCGGCAAGCGGATGCAGGTATTGTCGCTGCTGTCAGGCGGCGAACAGGCGCTGACGGCCATTGCCCTTCTGTTCGGCGTGTTCCAGACCAACCCGGCGCCAATTTGTGTGCTCGACGAAGTCGACGCCCCGCTGGATGACGCCAACGTCGATCGCTTCTGCTCAATGCTGGAAAGCATGGCCAAAAAAGACGATACGCGCTTTTTGACCATCACCCATCACCGCATGACCATGGCCCGCATGGACCGGCTTTACGGCGTCACCATGGCCGAGCGCGGCGTCTCGCAACTGGTCTCCGTCGACCTTCACCGGGCCGAAGAACTCAGGGCAACGGCCTGATTTTCGGGCTCGCCCAAGAGGCTGATTTTATGCCTGAAGAGCGCCCCCACCAGGACCTGGAACAACTGGACGACCGGCTTGCCAAGGCGCGTGAAAACGCAGGTATATCAGCGCCCGAAAAGCAACAAAAAAACACACACCCAGGAAGCGCACTGGGTCTTGCAATGCGTGTCGGTGTCGAGTTAGTTTCTGCCCTCGCCATTGGCGTCTTCATCGGCTGGGGTTTAGACACCCTTTTCGGGACGGGGCCTTGGTTGTTGCTGGTGTTCATCCTGTTAGGAGGGGGCGCCGGTATATTGAATGTTTATCGCATGGCCAGCGGCTTCGGTTATACCGCCGGCTACCAAAAGGACCAAGATGTCGGGGATGACAAATCCGGCGAGCAGAGTCCAGAGACCGAGGATTAAATACATTGGCCGCAGGTCATAGCCCCCTTTCGCAATTCGAAATCAAACGCTGGGTGCCGATTGAAATCGGCGACTACGATATTTCGTTCACCAATTCGTCTACCTTCATGGTGTTGACAGTGTTGACGATCAGCCTGTTTTTGATTTTGAGTATGCGCAGAAAGGCGCTGGTGCCGGGCCGCTGGCAGTCCATGGCGGAACTCAGTTATATGTTTGTCGCCAACTTGTTGAAAGACACCGTCGGCAACGAAGGGCGGCCGTATTTTCCGTTTGTTTTCACGGTTTTCATGTTCGTGCTGATCGGCAACCTGTTGGGCATGATACCCTACAGCTTCGCCTTCACCAGCCACATCGTCGTCACCTTTGTCATGGCGCTGGTGGTGTTTATCGGCGTGACCATCATCGCCATCGTTAAACACAAATTGCACTTTTTCACGTTATTCATGCCGCCCGGCGTGCCGATCGCCATGGCCCCGCTGCTGGTGCCGATCGAAATCATTTCCTACCTGTCACGCCCCATCAGCCTTAGCGTGCGTCTGTTCGCCAACATGCTGGCCGGACATACGTTGTTGAAGGTGTTCGCGGGCTTTGTCATTTCGTTAGGGCTCTTCGGCGTGTTTCCGCTGGCCTTTGTTGTCGCCCTGACCGGGCTGGAAATCGTTATCGCATTCCTGCAGGCCTATGTGTTCACCATTTTGACCTGCTTGTACCTCAACGACGCACTGCATCTTCATTAGCGCCATTTAGATTTAACCGTTACCCTGTTTTCAAGAGATTAAAGAAAGGAACTACCCCATGGATATCGAAGCCGCCAAACTGTTAGGCGCCGGTCTTGCCGTTATCGGCGTTATCGGCTCCGGGATCGGCATCGGCAACATCTTTGCCGCCTTCATTCAGGCCGTCGGCCGCAACCCGTCCGCACAAGCGGCCGTGTTCCCGATGACCATGCTAGGGTTCGCCCTGGTCGAAGCCATCGCGCTGTTCGCCCTGGTTATCGCGCTGGTCATCCTGTTCGGCTAAGCCTCAATGCCGCAGCTGGACTTCACCTCGTACCTGCCACAGGTTTTCTGGCTGGTCGTCACCTTCGCCGCCCTTTACCTGATTATGTGGAAGGTCGCGGTGCCGGGGATTGCCGACGTGCTGGAATCGCGCCAGAAGCGCATTGCCGACAACCTGGACAAGGCCGCAGAAGCCAAAAAAGAGGCCGAAGAAACCCTGGCTGCGTATGAAAAAACCATGAGCGAAGCCAGAAGCGAATCGCAAGCCATGATCGCCGAGGCGGCGCAGCAGATGTCCAAAGAAGCAGCCGAGCGCGAAAGCAAGTTGGCCGACGACCTGAATGGGCGCATCGCCACAAGTGAAGCCAACATCGACAAGGCCATCCAGGACGCCATGGTCAGCGTCCAGGCCGTGGCCACCGAGGTCGCGGCCGCCGCCGTCGAACGGCTGACCGGCGAAGCAGCCAGTGAAAGTGATCTAGCCAAGGCGATTGAGAATGCCGGGAGTAACAAGCAATGAGCTTAGGCTTCCTGCAAGATCCCACCTTCTGGGTGCTGGTTGCGTTCGTTATCTTCATCGGCGCTTCGGGCAAGAAGCTGTTCGGTTTGGTGGTAGCCGGGCTGGACAAGCGGGCCGTTAAGATCCGCGCCGACATGGAAGAGGCGGAAAAACTTCTGGAAGAAGCGCAAGACCTGCTTGCCGCCTATCAGCGCAAACAGCGCGACGCCGCCAAGGAAGCCGAAGGCATCGTCGAGCACACCAAGGAAGAAGCCGAGCGCCTGATCCAACATGGCCGGGAAAATCTGGACGCCGCACTTGAGCGCCGTGAAAAACTGGTCATGGACCGCATTACCCAGGCCGAAGCCAAGGCGATTGATACGGTCAGGGAGAAAACCGTCGATCTGGCACTGGGCGCCACCCGCGATTATCTCGCCGCCAACTTCAAAGGCAAAAACGCCGACGCGCTGGTTGATGCGGCGATAACGGAACTACCCCAAAAGCTGCATTAAAGCTGCGACACGGCCCGCGCCCTTTTCCACTGCCAACTCATTGATATAAATACTTAATCCGTATTTATTGCGTCTTTTCACTCAAAATAAATGTACGCAAATGTCCACATTTGTACGCATTTGTACGCATTTGTACGCAAAAAGGCGCGCCTAAAAGCGTTGCGTTAAGGCTATTCACAATGTCAAAGAGCAGGAAAGATGCTTGGAACATATATAGAACATTTATTGAGCAAAATCAACTAATTCCGATTCAACCCCAGCTCTTTTTGCAATTTCTTTGTCAGCTTAAGCGAAACCAGGCGGTAGGATTCGGCCAGGTGTTCCTTTAATTCCTTATCCGCAAGCCCCGGTTCGGCGTAATGCTGGATCCACTTCATGCCTCGGGACGCAAGGTATGGGGCCGGGCGCAAGCCGGGTTGGCCTTGTAACAATTCATAGGCGATGTCAGAGACCTTGAAGGTGATGCCCGGATATTTGCCGTTACCCCAGCCGCCAATGGCAAACAGTTTACCACCGCTTTCGCCGCCCACCTTCCAAACGTGCGAGCCGCCCCACTGAACGACATAGTTGGTCGCCGCAAGCGAGCCGCAGTATTTGTTGAATTGCTTGTAATTCATAAATTAAGTGCCCTGGTGCCCCCTGCCCGATGTCTGCTTTCAGGTGTATAGCAGACATTATTCACCAGGCGGCAAAGAGTCTGCTAATAGCCATAAGCGGACGTACGTGATGGGATAATTGATCTGGATTTCCTATGCTGCTTGAACAACTGCAAATCAATAGGGTCCAGGAACGATAGGACTTCCGTCAAAAAACCGATCCGGGCGGAATCTGGTCAGGTTGTGCCCCGGATCCCGGCCCGTTACCACATCGGCCATGATGCGCCCGATGGCGGGTCCGATACCGAACCCGTGGCCACTGAGACCCGTGCACATAAAGAACCCTTCAATGGCCGGGTCTTCCCCCAGCGTCGGCACGACATCGGGAGTAACGTCGATCATGCCGGCCCAGGCCTCCGCCAAAGTGACTCCTGACAGCTCGGGAAACCGTTCTCCCAATCGCGCCTTGAGCCGGGCGACCTCCGCCGCCGACGGTTCCGGGTTGAGAACACGCATCCGTTCGAAGGGGCTTTCCTCGTCGGCCGACCAGCGCGAAGGCGTTCCCCAGGCTCCCGGGTAACCGCGGGGCGCGCCGTGACGTATGCGGATGTCGCGCGCTGTGACCTTCATGATCTTGAGGAACTTCGTGAAATATTTAAAAGACTTGGGCGACAGGAAGTGCTCGGCTAGGGCCCCTGTGGCAAGCGTGTAACCGCCGTCAGCCCGGCGCCGCAGGCAGAACCCGTCGCTTCTGATATTCGGTACGTCCGGGAGATCGGAAAAGAGTGGCGGCACCGCTTCCGTGCTGGCAACTGTGCACCGGACCGCAAGCTGCGGGAGGTCAATCCCTGCATTGGTCGCGAAGTGGGTAGACCAGGCGCCAGCGGCAAGAACGACACCGCTGCATTCGACCCGGCCTTTTTCGGTGAACACCCCGGTGACGAGGCGGTTTTGGATATCGAGGGTTCGGACTGCGCATTCCTCGATGACCCGAACGCCCGCCCGCTGCGCTGCCCGCGCCAAGGCAGGGACCGCCACGAAAGGTTCACCCCGGCCGTCGCTGGGTGTGACCATGCCACCCGCCCAATTTCCTCCGAGGCCCGGATAGCGGCTTTCCAGCTCGGTCTTGGTCAACATTCGGGTGTCCAGTTGATGCTGTCTCGCCAAGGCGTGCCAGTCTTCGTATTTCTTTACCTCAGCTGGGCCCGAAGCCAGGTAGAGACAGCCACACTGGGTAAAAGCCAGATCGCACTCGCCGGTTTCATTTGCCAGCCCCTGCCAGATACGGTTTGATTCCATCATGATGGGCAGTTCGGCGTGGTCTCGTCCCTGTTGCCGGATCCAACCCCAGTTGCGGGACGATTGCTCTCCGGCGACACGGCCTTTCTCACAAAGAAGAACTTTTTGGCCCCGCTTGGCCAGGAAATATGCCGTTGCCGTCCCCGCCACCCCGGCTCCGATGACGACGACGTCAACCGCATCGGGTAGTTGATCGGAAAACCGGACCGGAGTTTTCTCCGTAATGGGCGGCATGACGCACCTCCACTACCGATTATGGCACGCGAACAGCGGGCGTAAATCACCACTGCAAGAAAAAAACAGGTAAATAAGCATTAAAAAGGGCTCATTCTGTTTTCTTGCCGCTCAAATGCCAATATGAAATAATGCCAAAGTTCGAAAGAACCGGCGCCATGGCCCAAAAACTAAATAAGTCAGCAAGACAGGGAAAAACAGGGATGGGAACTCAGAACGGCGCCAGCGTCCGCTTTGAGAATGTACAAAAGAGCTATGACGGCGAGACACTCGTCGTCAAGGACCTCAATCTGGAAATCGCCCGGGGTGAGTTTCTCACCATGCTTGGACCGTCGGGCTCCGGCAAGACGACAACGCTGATGATGGTTGCCGGGTTTGAGCCGGCCACCCATGGCGATATTTTTTTAAACGACCAACCGATCAATAATGTCCCGCCGCACAAGCGCGGCATCGGCATGGTGTTTCAGAATTATGCGCTGTTTCCACACATGACGGTGGCGGAAAATCTGGCCTTTCCCTTGAAGGTTCGCAAGATCCCCGAAAGTGACATCGAGGCCAAGGTGACCCGGGCGCTGGAAATGGTAGAATTGCCGGCTTTCGGCCATCGCCGCCCGGCCCAGCTTTCCGGCGGCCAGCAACAACGTGTCGCCGTCGCCCGCGCGCTTGTCTTCGACCCCGAATTGATCCTCATGGATGAGCCCCTGGGCGCGCTTGATAAGCAATTGCGCGAGCAAATGCAGTACGAGATCAAACACATCCACGAAAACCTCGGCGTGACGGTCATTTACGTGACCCACGACCAGGGAGAGGCGCTGACCATGGCCGACCGGATCGCCGTTTTTAACGACGGCGTTGTCCAGCAGCTGGCGACGCCCGACGAACTTTATGAAAAACCTGCCAATTCCTTCGTCGCCCAGTTCATCGGCGAGAACAACCGGCTGAGCGGCACGGTCAAGGAAATTGATGGCGGTCTCTGTTTGGTCGAGCTTGATGGTGGCGGCGACATCAGTACGAAAAAAGTCAACGTCGACGGTGTCGGCGCGCGCGCGTCCCTATCCATCCGCCCCGAACGCATCGAACTCGCCCCCGACGATGGCGTCATGTGCAATAACGTACCGGGCCGGATCGAAGAATTGATTTATTTGGGGGATCACATCAGGGTTCGTATCTCCCTTAGTAGCACCGATGAATTTATCGTCAAAGTGCGTAATGCGGCTGACCGGCGTTCCTTGAAGGAGGGCGATGAAATTCTGGTTGGCTGGTATGCGGAGGATTGCCGGGCGCTCGATCCTATCAAAGCCTGACAGAGGACCGTTCGATTGTTGAAGTTGAACGATAACCGCCCGGATCAAACCGGGCCAGACTGGGGAGATAAAGAAAATGAAGACGTTAAAAATATTGTCCGTTGCCGCGGTTGCGGCGGGGCTCGCTCTGCCGGCAAACGGCGCCGGCGCGGGTGAAATTACCGTTGTATCTTGGGGTGGCGCCTACACCAAAAGCCAGGTCGAAGCTTATTACAAACCATGGATGGCAAAAACCGGCCACAAGATAAAATCGGTTGATGCCCCGAATCCCGCCGCCCCGATCAAAGCCCAGGTGGCTGCGGGCAATGTTTCCATGGATGTCGCCGACGTTGAATATTCCGACGCCGTGCGCTACTGCGACGAAGGTTTGTTGGAAACCATCGACTCGAAATCGCTTCCCGCAGGTGCCGACGGTACGCCTGCGACCAAGGATTTCGTCGAAGGGGCGCTGACCGATTGCGCGGTGGCCAACATCGTCTGGTCGACAATCTTTGCCTATGATGCCTCGAAAATATCCGGCACCAAGCCAACGACCATGGCCGATTTCTTTAACACCAAGAAGTTTCCCGGCAAACGCGGCCTGCGCAAGGGCGCCAAGCCCAACCTGGAAATGGCCCTGATGGGCGATGGCGTGCCCGCGAGTGAGGTCTATAAGCTTCTGGGCACCAAGGCTGGTGTCAAACGCGCCTTTGCGAAATTGGACACGATCAAGAAAGACATCGTCTGGTGGGAAGCCGGCGCTCAAGCACCACAGCTTTTGGCGGACGGCGAAGTGGCCATGACGACCGCTTATAACGGCCGCATTTTCAACGCCGCGGCTAAAGAAAAGAAGCCGTTCACCATTGTTTGGGATGGCCAAATCCTCGATTTTGACCTGTACGTCATCCCGAAGGGCGCCCCCAACAAGGCGCTGGCGCTTGAATTCATCAAGTACGCGACCGGCACCCAGAGGCTTGCTGATCAGGCGAAATACATTGCCTATGGCCCGGCCCGGAAGTCATCGGGGCCGCTTGTCGGCCTTTACCAAGATGGCAAGACCCAAATGGCCCCGCACATGCCGACAGCGGCGGCTAATTTGAAGAACGCCCTGGTCAATAACTTTGAGTTCTGGGCTGACCGGGCTTCCGAGCTCAATGAGCGGTTCAACGCCTGGATTGCCGCCAACTAAGACCAAAACAACGACCGGGGCGCGAACCTTCGCGCTCCGGTCTTTTTTGGCTGGATTTGACGATGGCGGACTTTGACCAACCTGATACGGACGCGGTGTTAACCACGGCCGATGGCCGGCCGCTTAGGCAGGCTCTCGACCGGGCGATGCGGCGCGCGCGATGGCGGGCTTTTTTGCTGGTCGTACCGCTGCTTCTTTTCGTCGTCGTGACCTTCGCCGTCCCCATCGTCCAGATGCTCTACTTGAGTATCCATAATCCGGTCTTTTCAGACCACATGCCGCGCATTACGGCCTATCTGAAGGCGCATCCGGACGTTGGCGTGCCCGGCGAGGAAGGTTTTAAAGCGCTTGCGCTAGATCTTGCCGATGCCAAGAAAAACCGCACCGCCGGACAGGTCGGCGTCCGCGTCAATTACGACCGTGCCGGTTCCAACAGCCTGTTCAAATCCGGCGCCCGCAAGGCGGCGAAATTCAAAGGCCCCCCTTACAAGGAAAAGCTTCTCAACTATCGCCAAGACTGGGGCGAGGCGCATTTGTGGAACGTCATCAGGCGCGCCTCTCACGCTCATACGCTGGGTTTCTACGCCGCCGCCCTCGATTTCACCTACGATGCGGGCGGCGAGTTGGTGCGAGTTGAACCTGAACGCCAGATTTACGTGATGCTGTACCTGCGGACGTTTTTTCTGTCGGCGTTGATCGCCGGTCTTTGCCTATTGTTGGGTTTTCCAGTCGCCCATTTGTTGGCGACCTTGCCGTTGCGCTATTCAAATTTGCTGATGATCTTCGTTCTGTTGCCTTTCTGGACGTCATTGTTGGTGCGAACGACATCTTGGATATCGTTGTTGCAAAGCCAAGGCGTGCTCAACGACCTTATGGTCGCCATCGGGATCATCGGCGACGATGGCCGCGTTCAGCTGATGTATAACCAGTATGGCACCATTATCGCCATGACGCATATCTTGCTGCCGTTCATGATTTTGCCACTCTATTCGGTGATGAAAACCATTCAACCCGTTTACGTGCGCGCCGCCCGCTCGTTAGGCGCGACATCCTTGACGGCCTTTCTCAAGGTCTATTTTCCGCAGACCGTGCCCGGGATTGGCGCCGGCACCCTGCTAGTCTTCATTTTGGCTATTGGCTATTACATCACCCCGGCCCTGGTCGGCGGTTCGTCGGGCGAACTGATCTCCAACCAAATCGCCTTCCATATGCTGAAATCTCTGAACTGGAGCCTGGCCGCGGCCCTTGGCGCCCTATTGCTGTTTGGGGTGTTGGGGCTTTATTGGCTCTATGACCGCCTGATCGGCGTTGACAACATGAAGTTTGGTTAGGTTATGGCGTTACCGGCTCATGCATCGACGGGGGAAAGAGTGTGGCATTATTGCTACCTTGGAATTTGCTGTTTAATTTTTTTGTTTCTTATCGCGCCGATCTTGATCATCATGCCGTTGTCGTTCAATGCCGAACCTTATTTCACTTTTACGCAAAAGATGATGGCTCTTGATCCCGAGGGCTATTCGCTACGCTGGTACGACAAAATCCTGACCTTTGGCATGGCCAACCCGGACATTCCCCGCGAGGCCGCATGGTGGAGCGATGCCTGGAACAACGCGACATGGCTGCATGCCATGAAGAACTCCGCGCTTATCGGTATTGTCGCGACTGTTTTCGCGACCGGCCTTGGAACACTGGCGGCGCTGGGGTTGTCGCGTCCGGAAATGCCATTCCGCCGGGCCATCATGGCGCTGTTGATTTCACCGATGATCGTGCCACTGATCATTACCGCGACCGGCATGTTTTTCTTTTATTCGGCGACCGGGCTCGCCCATACCTTCATCGGCATCGTCATGGCACACGCCATGTTGGGCATTCCTTTCGTTATTATTACGGTGACGGCGACCCTGGTTGGCTTCGACCATTCGCTGACCCGCGCCGCTGCCAGCCTTGGCGCTATGCCGTCGACCATCTTCCGCCAGATCACTCTGCCGTTGATCCTGCCTGGCGTCATTTCCGGCGCCCTGTTTGCATTTGTCACGTCATTCGACGAGGTGGTGGTGGTGCTGTTTGTTGCGTCTTACGACCAACGTACCATCCCGCTGCAGATGTGGAACGGCATCCGCGAACAGATTTCGCCGACCATCCTGGCCGTGGCGGCCATTCTGGTCGTCTTTTCCATCGTTCTGCTGACGACCATTGAATTGCTGCGCCGCCGCTCGGAGCGTCTGCGTGGAATTTCTCCGGGATGAACGGCTTCCCAAAAGCGAACCCTAGGCCATGAACGCATTACTAGCGAAAATGGAGGCGTTCACCCGAGTCTTGGCGTCGCCTAGGCATGGCATTCGTCGCCGTCGGGATGACGCCGACATCAAAATGGCGGAAAAGAAAACCGAATAAACCGATGCCCCTGGCACGGAAAAGTCACGTTAAGTTTTTTAGACCGAATGTCCGCTTTGGGTCATAAGCGGACATTTTACGACTCACCCCAGAATGTCCGCTTTCGGGGGCAAAGCGGACATCACCGGTACCTAACCAATGAGCGCCAGCCATTCGTCCTCGGAAAGCGTCGCGACGCCTAATTCTGCCGCTTTTTTCGCCTTCGACCCCGCATCCGCACCAACAACCACGTAATCGGTCTTTTTAGACACGCCGCCCGCCACCTTGGCGCCGAGGCTTTCGGCGCGGACTTTAGCCTCGGCGCGGGAAAGCGTTTCAAGGGAACCGGTGAAGACCACCGTCTTCCCGGCTATCGGGGATGAGCCAACATCCGGGGCTTCGAAATCTTCCACCGTCAGCAGGTTCCCCAAATCATCCAGCACGTCCCGGTTATGGTCTTCGGCGCAAAACGCCAACAGGTCGTCGGCCACCGATGGGCCGATGCCGTCGATGTTGGTGAGGTCGGCAAAGGCGTCCCCATCCCGGTCCTGAGCCGCGTCCATTTGGATGCGCCAACCGGACATTGATCCGTATTGCTTAGCCAGCAGGCGGGCATTGGCCTGGCCGACCTGGTGAATGCCCAGTGCATAGATGAAACGGTCGAGCGATATGGTCGAGCGTTGGCGCAGCGCCGCAAACAGGTTGTCCGCCGATTGCCGGCCCCAGCCGTCGCGGTTAGCGATGGCATCGGCATGATCGGATTCGAGCCGGAAAATATCGGCCGGAGTTTTAATCAGGCCGTCTTCGGAAAAGGCCTTGATATGCTTGACGCCCAAGCCTTCGATGTCAAAGGCGTTTCTAGAGACAAAATGCTTCAAGCGTTCCAGTTTTTGCGCCGGACAAACCAGCCCGCCGGTGCAGCGCCTGGCCACTTCGCCCTCGTCGCGAACCGCTAAGCTGGCGCATTCAGGGCAATGATCAGGAAAAGAAAAGGCTTTCGAGTTTTTCGGGCGTTTTTCCAGCACCACGGACACCACCTGCGGGATAACGTCACCGGCGCGCTGGATAATGACGGTGTCCCCTTCGCGCACGTCTTTGCGGGCGATTTCGTCCTCGTTGTGCAGCGTTGCCCGCGAGACAACGACGCCGCCGACGGTGATGGGTTCGAGGTT
Organism: Rhodospirillales bacterium; assembly: GCA_036446135.1. GTDB lineage: Bacteria > Pseudomonadota > Alphaproteobacteria > Rhodospirillales > Casp-alpha2 > Casp-alpha2. Next base: position 11,391 of record JAZFSL010000371.1, read on the forward strand.
GGCGACAGGGGTCAAAGTACCGGTGCGCCCAACCTGAATGGTGATTGTGTTCAACACCGTCTCGGCTTTTTCGGCGGCGAACTTATGGGCAATGGCCCAGCGCGGAGCGCGGCTGACGGCGCCGAGGCGTTGCTGCCAGTCGAGGCGGTTGACCTTGTAGACCATGCCGTCGATTTCGTAGTCCAGGGCAGCGCGCCCGGCCTCGATCTCGTTATAGAACGCCAATCCTTCTTCTGTTGTACGAGCCAGGCGGGCCAGCGGATTGGTCGGGAAGCCCCAACCGCGTAACTTTGTCAGAAAATCCCAATGCGTTTCCGCCACTGGCCCCGACACCTCGCCCCAGGCATAGGCGAACAGGCGAAGCGAGCGCGAAGCCGTGACCGATGCGTCCTTTTGGCGCAAAGACCCGGCGGCGGCGTTGCGGGGGTTGGCGAATACCTTGGCGCCAGCTTTTTCCTGGGCCTGGTTAATTTTTTCGAAATCTGCGCGGGTCATATAGACCTCGCCACGAACCTCCAGCACATCCGGTATTTCCTGGCGGGCGCCATCGATGGTCATCGGCAATTCAGACAGGGTTTTCAGGTTTTCCGTGATGTCCTCGCCGGTGGTCCCGTCGCCGCGGGTCGCGGCCATGACAAATTTTCCCTTCTCATAGCGAAGCGACACGGAAAGTCCGTCGATCTTCGGTTCGCAAACGATTTTCACCGCTTCGTCCGGGGCCAGTTTCAGAAACCGGCGAACGCCTTTGACAAATTCATCCACATCGGCGTCATCGAAAGCGTTGCCCAGTGACAGCATCGGCACCGCATGCGGGACTTTGCTGAAAGCGGGGGCGGGGGCGGCGCCGACACGCTGCGTCGGGCTGTCGGCGCGGACCAGGGCGGGAAAGGCGGCCTCAAGGGACTGCAGGCGGCGGCGCAACGCATCGTATTGGGCGTCGGAAATTTCGGGTGCGTCTTTTTGGTAATAGGCTTTATCGTGCACTGCGATTTCATCCGCCAGCGCCGCCCATTCCGCCGAAGCCTCCAGGGGCGTTAATTCTTCGACAGGGCTAATCGCTCCTTCGTCGCTCACGGCCCAGCGCTTTCCAGCAGGCTGTCAGCCGCCGCGCGGGCCTCGTCGGTGACCTTGGCGCCGGCCAGCATGCGGGCGATTTCCTCTTTGCGGGCGGCGGCATCCAGGGGGGCGACCGTGGTCAATACTGCCGGGCCTTTATCCGATTTCGAGACCCGCCAGTGGTGCTCTCCCCGGGCCGCTACCTGTGGTGAATGGGTGACGACGAGGACTTGCGATCCCGCCGCCAACCCGGCCAGGCGTTCACCGACCGCCGCCGCCACGGCCCCGCCGACGCCGCTGTCGACCTCGTCGAATACCAGGGTTGGCACCGGGTCGGCACCGGCCAGTACGGCTTTCAGCGCCAGCATAAAACGCGCCAGTTCGCCGCCCGACGAAATTTTACCCAATGGCCCCGGCGGTGCACCGGGATTGGTCGCCACCTGAAAAGCGACCTTGTCCAGGCCGTGCGGCCCCCATCCGTCTTCGCTCAAGGCTTCGATGATGGTCGAAAATTTGGCCTTGTCCAGTTTCAGGGGCGCCAGTTCACCGGCCATGGCCTTGTCCATCTTCGCCGCCGCTTTTTGACGCTGGCCGGTTAGTTTTTCCGCCGCCTGGATGTAGGCCGCTCTGGCTTTCTTTTCCAGCACCGCCAGTTGCGCCAAATGCGCGTCGCCGTCCTCGATGGCCTGCACCTGGGCATGCAGGTCATCCATCAAGCGGGCCAGATCGTCGACCGCGACGTTGTGCTTGCGGGCCTGGGCGCGGAGCGCGAACAGGCGTTCCTCAGACGTTTCCAGCGCGTTTGGGTCCATTTCGAGACTGGCGGCAACGCCTTGCAACAAGGCGTCCGCCTCGGCGGCTTCCGACAGGGCGCGCGATAACGCCTCAATGGTTTCCGCCAGCCTGCCGTCGGCTTTGTCGGCAACCCGTTCAAGATGGCCGAGCGCCGTATCCAGCTTTGCTTGCGCCCCATCGCCGCCCAAGGCCGTCGCCGCCGCGTTCATGGCTTCTAACAGCTTTTCGGCGTTCATCATCAGCAGGCGTTTCGATGCCAGGTCTTTTTCCTCGCCGGCTTGGGGATCGAGCGCCTTCAACTCATCCAAGGCATGGCTCAGATAATCTCGGTCGCTGAGCGCTGTTTCCAGCACCGCCACGACTTGTTCCAGGGTTTTGGTCGCAAGAGTCCATTCCGCATAGGCATCTTTGACCTTTTCCACCGTGTAGCCAAGACCGCCGTAAGAATCCAGCAGGGGGCGATGGGCGGCTTCCTTCAACAGACGCTGGTTTTCGAACTGGCCGTGAACTTCCACCAGGTCGTCGCCAATTTCGCGTAGCAACTGAACGCTAACCGGTTGGTCGTTAATGAAGGCCTTGGAACGGCCGTCCTTGCCGAGCACACGGCGCAACACCAGTTCCCCGTCATCGCCGGCGGTTCCCAGCTCTTTCAATCGGGCCAGTACCACGTGGTCCGGGGCCAGATCGAAGGCCGCCGTCACCGATGCCTGTTCGGTGCCGTGGCGAAGCAGGCGCGCATCGGCGCGCATGCCTAGCACAAGCCCTAAAGAATCGAGCAAAATGGATTTTCCGGCCCCGGTTTCCCCAGTCAGCACGCTTAGGCCCGCCTCGAAGAAAAGGTCAAGGCGACCGATCAGCACGACATCGCGAATGGAGAGAGTCGTTAGCACGCGGACAAAATCTTCAGCATGGAATTACCAAACCTTGTACCAGGGCTTTTTCTTCTTATTGGCGGGAACGGCCACTTCATTGCCCATCATCCTGTAGGAATCCAGATACCATTCGCTGCCGGGGAAGTTATGGCCCAGCACGGCGGCCGTTTTGCGGGCCTCTTCATTGACGCCGAGAGCCAGATAAGCCTCCGTCAGCCGGTGCAGGGCCTCGGGCACGTGGGTCGTCGTCTGGTAATTGTCGATGACGCTCTTGAAGCGATTGATCGCGGCCAGATAGTGCTTCTTGTTGTGATAGTAACGGCCGATTTCCATTTCCTTGCCGGCAAGATGGTCCCGGGTTAGATCGATTTTCAGTTTCGCGTCACGGGAGTATTTGCTTTTGGGGAAACGTTTGATCAGCTCATCCAGGGTCGATAACGCCAGCGAGGTCATTTTCTGGTCGCGGGCAACATCGGAAATCTGTTCGTAATAGCTAAGCCCCTTCAGGTAGAAGGCATAGGCCACGTCCTTGTTGGTGGGATGGAGTTGGATAAACCGGTTGAGCGCAACAATCGCATCGTCATAGCCGTTGCGGAGGTAGTGGGTATAGGCCACCATCAATTGTGCCTTCGTCGCCCAGAACGAATAGGGATGTTGGCGTTCCACTTCATCGAATTTTTCGATGGCGACTTCGTAATTTTCAATCAAAAGCGCATCCATAGCTTGGTTATAGAGCGTTTCCACCGGGCTTTCTTTGTATTCTGGGGCTTTCTGCGTACATCCACCCAGGACAAGGGACATGGCCAAAACCGGGGCAAGCAAAAAAACGGCGAAACGCGCGTTCAGGAAAGGATTAAAACGGATCATCTTATTCGCCTTTAGCATGAAGTCCGGGGCCTACAGGTCTGGGGGAATTATATCACGCCACCGCCCCGGAACCATGAAAAGGGCTTCAAAATCGGCAAAAAAAATCCTGCTAAAGCCGGGGCAAACCCGGGGCTAAGCAGGGTCAGGTCGAAAATCGGCCTTGCAAAAAGGCCTTAGACCGTTTGCGACAGTTCGGGAAAGATGCCGCCATCAATGGCGGACAAGGCCTCGTCGCCCTTGAAGACGTCGTAGCACCAGGCATCCGCATCGGCAAACAGCGCATGCAACAGGGCATTGTTGGTCGCATGGCCCGAGCAAACGCCCTGGAACCTGCCGACAATCGAGGCGCCGGCCAAATAAAGGTCGCCGAGCGCATCCAGAGCTTTGTGACGGACGAATTCATCGTCATAACGAAGACCGCCCTCATTGAGGATTTTATCGCCGCTAACGACGATGGCGTTATCCAGCGAACCGCCCTTGGCCAAACCGGCTTCGCGGAGGGCTTCAACATCATGCAGGAAGCCAAAGGTCCGGGCGCGGGCCAGTTCCTTGGCGAAGCTGCCGTTGACAATGCCGATGGAAAGCGTTTGCTGCGAAACGGCGGCGCTATCGAAGTCGATTTCAAAATCAAGCGACAAGTGCGTTCCGGGCGACAGCGTGGCTTCGCCCGCGTTGACGGAAACAGATTTCAAAATTCGGATGATGCGCCTGGGGGCATTTTGTTCAACGACGCCGGCGCATTCGACCAAAAACACGAAAGGCTGCGACGAGCCATCCATGATCGGAACTTCCGGACCGTTCAATTCGATGAGCGCATTATCGATACCGCAACCGGCCAATGCCGCCATCAGGTGTTCGACCGTTCCGATGCTAACGCCGTCACGGTTGCCGATGGTGGTGCACATGCGGGTATCGACAACATGGTCCCAAAGGGCCGGGATGACGGCGCCGGCAATATCGGTGCGTTTGAAATGAATGCCGAAATTTTCCTCGGCCGGGTGCAGGGTCACGGTTATCCGGGCACCGGAATGAAGGCCGACGCCAGAACAATTGATCGACGTTTTCAGGGTCCGTTGATTAACGAAGCCGTCTAGTTCCGCCGAACTGTCTTTCGTAAAACCCATTTTCTAAGAACGCTCCGAAAATTATCCGGCCTTTGATTAAATATCTGAAAACCAAAGAGAATAGAGAGACTTTCGAGATTGTGTTTAGCAATATCCCGAAAGCCGCTCAAATCACTCTTTATTTCCGATTGTTACTCGCTTTTTAGCCTTCCAACGTCCGGAATTTCCCGCCTTTTCCGTCAATTCGCCTGACGGCGTAAAAAGGCCGGAATATCCAGAAGATCCTCTTCACTTTCGCTGCTGCTCAGCCGGTCTTCCGGATCCAGACCACCCAGCTTGTTGTCCTCGTCAACGGCTTCCATGACTTCTTCCGGGGCACCGTCGGTGACGTCCCCGAAGGCCTGAATGTTGTCTGACGAATGTTCAGCCAAAGCGTCTCTCGTCTCTGTTGCCGCATTCCCGGTCTCTTCCGTGGCTTCTTGCATAGAGGGTATTCCTTTATTTTCTGTTACTTCCGACACTTCCTGTTGATCTTCCGTCCTGCGGCTTTTTTTGCCGAAAGCCGCCCGGCCACTTCCCGTTACCCGTTCAAAAAGGCTTACTCTCTTTGATTGGGTAACCGGCGCGGAGGTGAATTTGGAGACCATATCCGCAATCCCGACGGTTTCCTCTCGGGACTCCATTGGAGTTTCATCAGCTTCCGTCATGATTTCCCCGCCGAATTCCCCTGAAGCCGGTTTCGGTGGAATGAAAGCGTCCGTAGCGCCCATGTTCGGCATTGCCGCCGGCGGCGGAGACATTTCCGGCTCGGCCTCAAATTCGGCTTCGGATTCAGATTCAGATTCAGAGTCGATTTCTAGCACCGATTCGGCATCTACCTGCACCGGCATCTCACCGGCAGAGGCCGGTTCCTCGGGCAGATAGGAAGCCAGCGCCGGTTCAGGAGCCGGTTCGGGCTCGGATACAGACTCAGGTTCGAGTTCGAAATCCGGGACGTATGCCTGCGCCGGTTCGGGTTCGAGTTCAAAGCGCTCGGGTTCGGTGTGCCCAAGCTCTTCGGCCAGATGCAGCATCGTTGGCAGCGGCATTTGCTGGGCCGAGGCATCGATGCCCGTGGCGACGACGGAGACCCTCATGGTGCCTTCCATGTTCTGATCGAAGGCCGAGCCGACGATGATATAGGCGTCTTCATCGACCTCGGCCCGGATGCGGTTGGCAGCTTCGTCGACTTCAAACAGGGTAATATCCATGCCGCCGGTGATGTTGATCAGCACGCCATTGGCGCCCTTCATGGACATATCGTCCAGCAACGGATTGGCAATCGCCGCTTCCGCTGCATCCAACGCCCGGCGTTCGCCTTCGGCCTCGCCGGTACCCATCATCGCCTTGCCCATTTCACCCATGACCGTGCGAATATCGGCGAAATCCAGATTGATCAGACCCGGCATCACCATCAGGTCGGTAACGCCCCGCACACCTGAATACAACACCTCGTCAGCCATGGAAAAGGCGTCGGCGAAAGTGGTTTTTTCATTGGCGATGCGGAATAGGTTCTGGTTTGGAATGACGATCAGCGTATCGACATACTGTTCCAGTTCATCGATGCCGGCTTCGGCCTGGGCCATGCGGTGCGCGCCTTCGAACTGAAACGGTTTGGTGACGACGCCGACGGTGAGAATGCCTTTTTCCTTGGCTGCCCGGGCAATCACCGGCGCGCCCCCGGTGCCGGTGCCCCCGCCCATGCCGGCGGCGATGAAGGTCATATGCGCACCTTCCAGTTCGGCGAGGATTTCATCAATGGTCTCTTCCGCGGCGGCGCGCCCGACTTCGGGCCTCGACCCCGCACCCAGCCCCTGCGTCAGGGCCGTTCCTAACTGGATGCGATGATCTGTTTTAGACAGCGCCAGGGACTGCGCGTCCGTGTTGGCAACGACAAAATCGACGCCTTCCAGTTCGGCGTTGATCATATTGTTGACGGCGTTGCTACCGGCACCGCCGACACCGATAACGGTCAGTTTTGGTTTCAAGAGGGGTGCTGTGGTTTCTACTGGTACGGTCAGATTGATGCTCATGGTGGCCTCCTTTGCTAAATAGTATTGGTAAAAATGCAGGGACGGACTGATGGGTTTCCCGTCGCCGGTGAACTGGTTGTTGGGGTTAAAGTGTTAAACAAAGCCTTCATCAGAAATTCTCTCTTATCCATTGACTGAAACGTCCCAGGCCCCGGCCTTTAATCTGTTCGGGTGGGCAATAGGCGGCGCTGGGCGCCTCGGTCTTGTTGCTGATGGCGTAATGGAGAAGCCCCGCCGAGGTGGCGAATGCGGGACCGGCAATCGCCTCGGGCATCCCTTCGATGGCCCGGGGCCGGCCCATGCGGACCTGTTTGTCGATAATGCTGGTAGCCAGTTCAGGGATGCCGGGGAGCTGGCTGGCGCCACCGGTCAGCACGATGCGCTTGCCGGCGACCTTATCGAAGCCGGCGGCTTGCAGCCGGTCGCGAACCATTTCCAGCGTTTCTTCGATACGCGGGCGGATGATGCCGACCAGCATGGAGCGCGGCACCTGATTGGTTTCGCCGGTCTTGTCCTCGCCGACCAGCGGCACCTGGATGATTTCACGGTCGTCCGACGATGACGCCAAGGCGCTACCGTAGAGCGTCTTCATGCGTTCCGCCTGGCGCAAGGGGCTCGATAGGCCACGAGCGATATCGTTAGTGACGTGAACGCCGCCGATGGGGATGACGTCCGTATGTACCAACTCACCGTCAAAGAAGACGGCGATGGATGTCGTCCCGCCGCCCATGTCGACACAAGTGACGCCGAGTTCGGTTTCATCGTCCGCCAGCGTCGCCAGTGACGATGCATAGGACGAAACGACTTTGTCTTCGATATTCAGATAGCAGCGCTGTACGCTGGTTTCCAGGTTGCGCACGGGGCCGCTCAAGGCGTTGATGACGTGCATATTGACACCCAGCTTTTCGCCGAACATACCACGCGGGTCGCGCACCCCCCGGTTGCCGTCGATGGAATAGCCGACGGGGATGGTGTGGACCATCTCGCGTTCCTTGGCCATGCCGTTGCTCAACACTTGCGGGTCGAGGATGCGCCTAAGGTCGGCATCGCCTATTTCATGACCGGCGATGGAAATCTCATAGGCGATGAGGCGCGATTGCAGCTGCCCGCCGGACAGATTGACGACCACATCGGAGATATTTTTCCCGGCCATTTGTTCCGCCGCCTCGACGGTGGCGCGGATGGCGTCTTCGGTTTCATCGAGATCGACAATGGTGCCGGACCGGATGCCGCCGGAAACCTGATGGCCGATGCCGATGATTTTCATGCCCTTGGATTTTTTCGGCCCCAGCCCGAGGTCGGTGTTGGCGCGCGCGATCAGGCAACAAACTTTGCTCGTGCCGATATCAAGGGCGGCGACCAATCCATTCCGGGGGGCCTTCCGGGGGGCAGTCTTGGAGCCCGTCTTGGGGCTGATGGGCATGCTTCTTTTCTTCATCGTCATTTACGCTTTCTTCTTATTGTCACCGTCTTCTTCAAGTCTCTTGGCGCTTACCAAGGATCACCTCGGGCCGCTTGCGGTTCTTGCGCACGATCAGGCGGTCGGGCAGGCGCAAATCCAGGATGCGCACATCACGTTCCAATACCCGGTGGGTCTTTTCGTATTCGGCCAAACGGGTCCACGCCGACGCCGTATCTTTTTCCGGCAGGCGGACATCGATATCGCCCTCAAGGCGCACGTTCCAACGCCGCCCGCCGACGCGCACGGCGGATTTGACCCTGCCCATCAGTTGCGGTTCGATAGCCAGCGTCTTTAAAAGTTCCGCCGTATTTCCCGGTGCATCGGCGCCGACGACAAGCAGCAGGTCGGAAAACTGCTCCAGCCCCTGGCGCAGAATTATTTCACCCTCGGAATCAATCAAAGCGAATACGCCCTTGTGCTGCCATAGCGCCATCGGTTTGCGTTCCCGGATACTGAGCAACACGGTGTCCGGTAACATGCGCTCGATAACGGCGGTCTTGATCCAGGGCAGGGATTCAACGCGCTTTCTCGCCGCCTTCAGATCAAAAGCCAGGATCGGTGCGCCGCGTACCAGTTGCACGGCTGCCAGCAGGTTTTTCTGCGCCGTCTGGGCGCGCCCGACGACCAGAATTTCATCAACCTTGAAGCCGATGCGCGCCGACGCCGCGATCAATTCCCATTT
>JAZFSL010000372.1:0-2584 GCA_036446135.1 Rhodospirillales bacterium
GTGCCGGTATGGACCGTCGAATGGGTGACTTCGTAGAGTTCGTCATAGGGGCCGTCGGCGGCGATGCGTCGCGCTATGTTTTTCAGGTAGCTAATCAGCTCGGCGGCGTATTCGATGGCGTTGACGCCACGAGGCGCCAGGGCCGAATGCGATTCCAGCCCGCGCACCTTGGCGGTGAAGCTGCGTTTGCCCTTGTGGCCGGTAACGACCTGCATGGAGGTCGGCTCGCCGACGATACACATGGCCGGCTTTACCGGCATGGCGTTGAGTTTTTCGATCAGCCGGCGGACGCCGATGCAGCCGATTTCCTCGTCATAGGAAAAGGCCAGATGAATAGGCGTTTTCATGGGACGGGCGATAAATTCCGGCAGAAAGGCGAGGACGATGGCGATGAAGCTTTTCATGTCCGCCGTACCGCGGCCGAACAGCTTGTCGTCATTTTGTGTGACCTGGAACGGGTCCGTATCCCAATTCTGGCCGTCCACAGGGACGACATCGGTATGGCCGGATAGCATGACCCCCGGCGTGTCAGGATCGCCAATCGTCGCATAAAGATTTGCCTTGGTGCCTTCCTCGTTCGGCACCAGAAGGCTTTCAATGCCAAAGCCCGAGAGGGTTTCGCGGATGAATTCAATCAGCTCGAGGTTTGATTTCCGGCTCGTGGTGTCAAACGACACCAGTCTATGGATAAGGTCGATGCTTTTCAGTTCGGGCATATTTCGCTCTATTTTCTGTCAGGGCGTGGTACAAAATTGACGCAACGGGCTTTGTTTGCAAGCTTTGTGGGGTGAATTCGGACCGTTTGACGGAAAATCCATGAATGAAGGTCTGAGAGAGCGCATCCGCGAAACGCTGGTCGCAAGGCGGGCCGGGCAGTTTCAGTTTCTGGCCGAGCTTGTGCGAACGCCATCCGCCAACCCACCCGGCGATATTGCAAGCGTTTCGGAATTGACCGCCCAGGCTTTGCGCGATTTAGGCTTCGGCGTCGAACGCCATCCAGTTCCTGATGATGAGGCCGGATTATCCAATATCACCAACCTGGACGCGCGTCATGAATGTGCGTCCGTCCTGGTGGTGGCCTTGGGCGCCTACGGCGACACCGGCGCCGCCCCAGGGAGTTCAGGTGATGGCTGGGCTGTGGATCCACTGGGGGGAGATATAAAATCCGGCGAGCTGTTTGGCCTCGGTGTCGTCAGCAAAGCCGACTTGGTTGTGTTTGCCCATGCCCTGGCGGCGCTTCGCGATGCGAAACCGGAACTGTCGGGGACGGTGGAACTGCATTTTACCTTCGACGGCAGCGCCGATGAGCACCTGGTGTTCGATGACTTGAGAAAAGCCACCGAGGTCGTAGCCTTGGCGCTGGCGGAATTCACGACGCCGGCGGCTTAGCAGCCGGAAATTCTTTCGCCATTTTGCGCAGCCATCCTTGCGGATCGTTGGCGGCGTTATCCGCCGGCATGATGCCGACCAGCAGCGGTTCAAGCGCACCGTTAGACAGGAAATTCAATACCGAGGCCTTGATCTTGATGCCGTAACTGGGCGACACCCAGCCTTCGCCTATAGCAGCCGTCCAGTGTTCGCTGGCGTTTAATACAAGCAGAAACTTCTTGCCGGCGGCGGACAACGTCCACTGGTTCGCCCCGGTTTCCTCGACCCCGACGTCCGGCGAAAAGTGATAGGGAATGCGGACCGAATGGTGAGAGTCCCCTTCAAATGAATCAGCGACAAGCAGGCGGTGGTTTTCTTTGTCCAGTATTATGCCGCGCACCGGCGTCACCGGAGAGGCGAGGCGCTGATACCCCGAATGGGCGCCGACGAATACGTCCGATGCATCCGAGTTTTGCCAATGGCGTCGCTCGGGGATGGCGTCGTTTTTCAGGGTCCACAGGAAGTTCGGATTCTGGAAACGGTTGACTTCTTCGCCATCGATCATCGGCGTGTTGTGAAAGGCGGTGGAGCGGAAATCGTTGCGCCAGTCCGGATCGGCGGAATAGACGTAGGTACCGCAATCGGTAATCACAGATACGCCTGCCAGCATGGCATCAAAGGACAGGCAATCGTTATGGCCATGGCCGCCGCGCCCTTTCATGCCGACCGGGCCGCAATCGATAAAGACGTGGTCCTCTCCTTCGCGCATGATGTAGGCGCCACCGTCGGGAAAAATTTGCGAGCCGCTAGGGGCGGGGGCATCGGGCATGGCTGCCGCTGCGTCGGGACCCAAGGTCCAGAATACTTCTTCTTTCGAACCCGAAGCCTTGGCCGCCAGCTCGCTATCGCCAAAGCCCTGACCGATCAGCGCGATCAGATAACGGTGGTCGTTGATAGCATCGGCGCCCGGTTGCTGGGCGAACGGCAGCACGCGGCCGTCGTCCGCATCACCCCACAATGGGATTGTGCCGTCAGGGCGGCTGTAGGCGGCGGTAAAGCCGGCCATTTTTTTGAGCAAATTTTCGTAACCGCCGGAGACCACCAGATCACAGGCGCGGCGGTAGAGCGCCGGTAACACGAACAGTTCCGTCACCAAGCGCTGATAGGCGGTGGAGACTTCAAAATCGACGCCATCGGCGGTCACTTGTTTGTTGAT
>JAZFSL010000373.1:0-3436 GCA_036446135.1 Rhodospirillales bacterium
CAGCGCCGTCCCCAAATGGTTGAACGAGGCGTCGAACCGGGAAATGATACGGGGCTTTTCCCATGCTGCGCCCAAGCATGGCGGCGCTGGCGCGCTGGCGCGCTGTATATCCTGCTGAAGAGGCAAAAATGACGCCGTTTGGAAACAAGGTCCGCGATTACCGCAAGGCACGAAAACTTTCGCTGAAAAAAATGGCCGAGGATCTGGGCGTCTCGTCGGCGTATTTCTCGGCCCTTGAGCATGGCCACCGGGGCCGCCCCGGCTCTGGCCTGATCCAGCAGATCTCGGGCTATTTCAAGCTCTCCTGGGACGAAGTCGAAGAACTCAAGCGCCTGGCTGATTTATCCCACCCCCGGGTCGTCGTCGATACCTCAGGCCTCAGCCCGACGGCGACGGAACTGGCCAACCTGCTGGCAGACGCCATCCACGATATGGACGAAGACACAATCGAATGGGTGCTGCACGAAATCCGTGGCCGCATGGGCGCAAACAAACGCGCCGGGCCGACGTACTGAAAAACAAGCAACAAAACATTTCGTTTGATAATTTATAAACAATATGTTTGTATAGGCCTATGACAAACAACATTCGCACCCTGAGGAAACGAAATGGCTTAAGCCAGCAGGATCTGGCGCACCGCATCGGCACGACCGGGCAGCAAATCGGGCATCTGGAGGCCGGGCGGCGCAAGCTGACCCAGGGCTGGATGGAACGCCTCGCCAAAGGCCTAGGCTGCGGGGCGGCGGATCTTCTCGCCTCCCCGTCCGCAAACGCTGTTGACACGACGGCCCGCCCGCCTCAAAAAGCTTTCCCCAAAGGGCCGAGGCCATCGGCTGGAGATAAAATCATGCGCACCGCCACCGTCGAACGCCGGACCAAGGAAACCCAGATCAAGGTCGCCCTCAATCTCGATGGTACGGGCGATTATAGCGTCGATACCGGCATCGGCTTTCTCGATCACATGTTAGAACAACTGTCGCGTCACAGCCTCATCGACCTAGACGTTGCGGCCAAGGGCGATTTGCACATTGATTCTCACCACACCACGGAAGACACCGGCATCGCCATCGGCGAAGCGGTGGCCAAGGCATTGGGTAAGCGCGAGGGCATCACGCGCTATGGCGCGGCGCAAATCCCCATGGACGAGACGCTGACCCGCGTCACCCTCGACGTTTCCAACCGGCCCTATTTGATCTGGAAGGTTGATTTTTCGCGCCCCAAGCTGGGCGAGATGGATACCGAACTGTTCAAGGAATGGTTCCAGGCCTTCGCCCAGGCGGCGGGGATTACGCTGCACGTGGAAAACATTTACGGCGAGAACAACCACCATATCGTCGAATCCTGTTATAAAGGCCTGGCCCGGGCGTTGCGCCAGGCCATTGATATCGATCCCCGCAAAAGCGACGCCGTGCCGTCGACAAAAGGTGTTCTCGGCGGCTCGCTATAATTCTAGGCTTCAAACTATGAGACTCTACGCCGTTCACCTTCGCCGCCACGGCCTCGACCCGGATCGCGATATCAGGCTGGTCAAGGACGGCTTTTCCTGGCCGGCGCTGTTTCTGACATTCTTGTGGGCCTTGTGGCACCGCCTGTGGTGGGAAGCGGCCGCGCTCTTCGTCGCCAGCATGGCGCTGAATACGGCCGCCGGCCACTGGGGCCTGGACCCGATCAGTCAACTGGTTGTGTCCCTCGGCCTGGCGATGCTGGCCGGAACCCTGGGTAATGATCTCTATGCCTGGAAGCTGCAGCGCAGCGGCTTTGCGCTCAGTGGCGTGGTCACCGGAAAAGACAGCGATCACGCGCTTCGGCGCTTCCTCGACAGCGAACCGGCGCTGGCCGCCGACATGGCGCTTTGAGGCCCCCCCATGAGCGTCCCCAAGAGCGTCGCCATCATCGATTACGGATCGGGCAATTTGCGTTCCGCCGAAAAAGCTTTTGAGCGCGCCGACGCCGACGCTGGCCTCGGCCTCGGTGTCAGCATCACCCGAAACCCGGAAGATCTGAAAAATGCCAGCCACATCGTGCTGCCCGGCGTCGGCGCGTTTGTCGATTGCCTGTCCGGCATCAAGGCCCTGCCCGGCATGCTGGACGCGCTGCAAGAAAACGTCGTCGGCGCCGGCAAGCCTTTTCTCGGCATTTGTGTCGGCATGCAATTAATGGCCGATGTCGGGCGCGAGCACGAAACCACGGACGGCTTCGGCTGGATTCCGGGCGAGGTCCGGGCGTTGGAACCGAATGACAAAACCCTGAAGATTCCTCACATGGGTTGGAACGAATTGCAGATTTCTGGGCCGCCGCATCCAGTGTTCGACGGCATTGCCGAGGGCGGCCATGTTTATTTTGTCCACTCCTACGGCTTTCGCCCGAAAAACCCGGGGCATGTTTTGGCCACCGTCGATTACGGCGGCGAAACCATGGCCGCTATCGGCCGCGACAATATGGTCGGGGTTCAGTTTCACCCGGAAAAAAGTCAGGCCGTGGGCCTGAAACTGATCGCTAACTTTTTAAGATGGAAGCCCTAGAGCCATTATGATTTTCTTTCCCGCCATCGATCTCAAAGACGGCCAGTGCGTGCGCCTCTACCAGGGCGACATGGAACAGGTCACCGTGTTCGGCGACGACCCCGCCGGACAGGCCAAAGGTTTTGCCGAAGCGGGGGCCGAGTGGCTGCATGTGGTCGATCTCAACGGCGCCATTTCCGGCAAGCCGGTCAACGGCGAGGCAGTCGAAAGCATCCTCGCCGCCATCGATATTCCGGTCGAGCTTGGCGGCGGTATCCGCGACGCCGCCACCATTGATCTATGGCTGGACAAGGGGATCGGGCGGGTCATTCTCGGCACCGTTGCCGTCAGGGACCCTGATCTTGTGCGCGACGCCTGCAAGCGCCATCCCGGACGCATCGCCGTCGGCATCGACGCCAAGGACGGCATGGTCGCCGTCGAGGGCTGGACGGAAGTCTCTGAAATTATTGCCCTTGATCTGGCCAGACAGTTCGAGGAATGCGGCGTCTGCGCCATTATCTATACCGATATTTCCAGGGACGGCGCCATGCAGGGCCCGAACACGGAGGCCACGCTGGCGCTCGCCCGCGCCGTGTCGATCCCGGTGATTGCGTCGGGCGGGGTTTCGTCGCTGGAAGATTTAAGCGCCCTGAAAAAAGCCGGCGACGGGCTTTTGGAAGGCGTCATCAGTGGCCGCGCCCTGTATGACGGGCGCATTGATGTGACGGATGCGGTAAAGCTTTTGGCGGAACCAGGAACGGAACTGGGGCCATGCTGAAAGTCAGAATCATTCCCTGCCTCGACGTCGATCAGGGCCGCGTCGTCAAGGGCGTCAACTTCGTTGATTTGGTCGACGCCGGCGATCCCGTCGAGCAGGCAAAGCTCTATGATGAAGCCGGCGCCGACGAGCTTTGTTTTCTCGACATCACCGCCAG
>JAZFSL010000374.1:0-2028 GCA_036446135.1 Rhodospirillales bacterium
GCCTGCGCCTAGGGGCCGACCCGGCGACTTTGCGCAGGCGATGATGGACCTGGGCGCGACTTTATGCCGCCCGACCAAACCCGATTGCCCGGCCTGTCCTTTGAAATCCGGTTGTCTGGCGGAAAAGACCGGGGCGGCGGGGGCCTATCCGGTTAAGGTTCCCAAAAAACCCCGACCAGTCCGCCACGGCATGGTCTTTTGGGCGGTGCGCGGTGATGGCGCCGTGTTGCTGAGACAGCGCCCAGAAAAAGGATTGCTGGGTGGGATGATGGAAATTCCCTCAACAGAATGGCGGGGCAAGGCCTGGACGGCCAGGGAAGCCGCTGCTAGCGCGCCGGTTCAAGGAAAATGGCGGCTTCTGGATGGTGTCGTCCGCCATACGTTCACACATTTTCACCTAGAACTGACGGTGTTGGCAGGTGTCGTCAATGGGCAGGAAGCGGGGGAAGGGCAGTGGAGCCCGCCATCTGAATTTTCAGACCATGCCCTGCCGACGGTGATGAAAAAAGTCGCTAAGCACGTTGCAAGTTATTCGTCGTAAGCCATCAATGTTTCGAACGGCACGCCGTTTAGCTTCGACCTGCCGTTCAGGAACGTCAGTTCGATCATGCATGCGGCGCCGGCGACTTCGGCCCCGACCTTGTTCATCAAATCAATAGATGCCGCCATTGTGCCGCCGGTGGCCAGCAGGTCATCAAGAATGGCGACGCGCTGTCCTTTTTTGACGGCGTCTGACTGAATTTCGATAGTGTCGGTGCCGTATTCCAGTTCGTAGTCGTGGGCGATGGTGTCGCCCGGCAACTTACCTTTCTTGCGGATCATGGTGAACCCCAGCCCTAACCGAGACGCCAACGGAGCGGCAACCAGGAAGCCGCGGGATTCGATACCGGCCAGAATATCAGGCTGAAACTTTCCGACCATCTTCGCCAGGCGGCCAAGCGCCACTTGCCAGGCGTCCGGGTGGGCGAGCAGGGTTGAAATATCGTAAAACAAAATTCCCTCTATGGGGAAGTCGGGAATGGAACGAATGTGGTCTTTGAGGTCCATGGCGCAGTCCTAATTTAAATGAAGGCTTTTGTATTCCGTCAGCCGTTTGTAACCTGATTATCATACTCTTAGCAAAATCTTGGGGGAAATCTTGGACGATCTTCCAATGGTAAGGGCCAAAGGCACTTAATATATGACCCACGTATTTCAGCGCCAAATTCTGGCCGACATGCCGCGCGCCGTTAAAGGCGACGGAATTTATATCATCGACGCCGGCGGCAAGCGTTACCTGGATGGTTCCGGCGGCGCTGCGGTTAGCTGCCTCGGTCATTCCGACCCGGACGTCATCCAGGCGATCAAGGACCAGGTGGATGCATTGCCGTTCGCCCATACGTCGTTCTTTACCTCTGCCCCCGCCGAGGAGTTGGCCGATTTGCTTATCAGTTTGGCGCCTGAGGGGATCGAAAAAGTCTATTTTTTGTCCGGTGGTTCTGAAGCTATGGAAGCCGCGCTGAAAATGGCGCGGCAGTATTTCGTAGAGATCGGAGAAAATGACCGCACCCGCTTTATCGCCCGACGACAGAGCTATCACGGCAATACTCTTGGTGCGCTTTCCGTCGGCGGCAATATGTGGCGCCGGGAGCCGTTCGAGGCCATGTTGATGAAAGGCCATCACATTGCGCCATGTTACGCCTATCGCGGCAAACAGGACAAAGAGTCGGAAGAAGACTACGGTCTTCGCGTGGCCGATGAACTGGATGCGGAAATCCGACGCCTGGGGCATGAAACCGTAGCTGCCTTCGTCGCCGAAACGGTGGGTGGTGCGACGGCGGGCGTGGTACCACCGGTGGCGGGGTATTTCAAGCGCATCCGGGAAATCTGTGACGACCACGGGGTGTTGCTGATTTTGGACGAGGTCATGTGCGGCATGGGGAGAACCGGGACGACCTTTGCTTCTGAACAGGACGGTATCCAGCCCGATATCGTTGCCGTGGCCAAGGGGCTGGGCGGCGGCTATCAGCCCATCGGGGCGACGTTTGT
>JAZFSL010000375.1:0-2057 GCA_036446135.1 Rhodospirillales bacterium
CAGGGGCTGAGGCGATCAAGTATCTCGATATTCCCTTTGCGGCGACACGCCCCAAAGGCTGATGGATGATCGGCAACCACACGCGGAACAAACGGCCATGTCGGCCGAGCAAGTTCCACACGCAGCATTAGCAACGAGGAGAAACTGATCATGAGCGAAGGTACGGAAAATAGCGGTGCAAGCGGCATCGATCGCCGTCGGTTCCTGGAGGCGGGAGCCGTGGGACTGGCCGCCGCCGGTCTCGGCGCCAGCACGGCGTCGGCGAAAACCATCATTCCAGGTGAAGAGCTGATGACCAACGCGACCAAGGGCGGCAAGCGCGTCGCCATCGTCAACGACGCGTTTATTCAGATCGGCCCGCCGCTCGCCCGCGACTTCGCTAAGAAGGGCTACAACCTCGTCATTGCCCAACCTGCCGACGGTCTGGTCAAGGACCTAGAGGGACATGGCGCGAATGTCGTCGTCGTTCCGGGAATTGAACAGGAAGGCCCAAACGACGAGAGCCAGCCCGGCTCCACAAAGAAGCTGGTCGATGCCGCCATGGAGAATTTCGGTGGGTTCGACTCGGCCTTTATCCGGACGGCGCACCACATGCCCGGCGATATCTTCGATATAACCGCCAAGGATATGCAGGCTCTGTACGAGTCGAACTTCCTCGCAGTGGTCTACGCGCTTCAGGCCGTGCTGCCGCCGCTGATGGAAAAGGGCGCCGGCCAGGTTGTCATCTTGACCAGCGCCTCGAGCGAGCGGGCGCTCAGCGACTTCGCCGGCTACTCCGCCATGCGTGCCGGCGCGAACACCTTGATCCAATGCGCCGCGATGACGGCCGCGCCCAAGGGCGTATGCGTCAACGCCTTCGGAACCAACTTCCTGAACTATCCCGACGCGGTGAACAGCTATGGCGGCCCCGAAAAATTGGAGACCGTCGTAGGTAAGATCCCGCTC
Source organism: Rhodospirillales bacterium (assembly GCA_036446135.1). Taxonomy (GTDB): domain Bacteria; phylum Pseudomonadota; class Alphaproteobacteria; order Rhodospirillales; family Casp-alpha2; genus Casp-alpha2. Next base: position 946 of record JAZFSL010000375.1, read on the forward strand.
GGCCGCCTTGGCGAGCCCGAGGAGATGGCGCATCTCGCGATGGCCCTTCTTGACGGGAAGAACATGTTCACCACCGGCCAAAGCTTCATGGTCGCGGGCGGTTATAACGTGAAGCTCGATTCCATAGCTTCGCTTGTCAGTGGATAGGGTTTAAAGGGATGATTGTGGATCAGAGCAGGATATCTTGACGGTGCAACATCTACACGACCGGCCAGAGCTTCATGGTCGCCGGCGGATACAACAATGCCATGGATTCACGCCATTTGAGCTAATGACGAAACGCGAGCATTGAGGTTCCGAGAGGTCAGGTGGGCGAAACGACGGGTTCGCCCACCGAAAGGCGCGGAATGCGAACCGACGTCGTATAACGAAGGCGCATGGACGATTGCGCCGTTGTCTCGACGCGTTGACGAATGAAACCAGGGAGGCAACGATGAACAGAATTTTGGTGTCTATCGTCACTGCTGGGCTTGTCTGGGTTACTGCAGCGGGGGTTGCGTCGGCTGACAAGTTGTCAGAACTCAAGGCCGTGGCTAAGGTGCAATACACCCGCATTTACACGGATTCAGAAGGGGAAACCCATTTCGAAGATCTGGAGATTGAATTAGCCGAGGTGGATTTTGCCCCTCCGGCACCTCCAGTCAAATTGTCAGCATTCACCTCTGCCACGCAATGGGCTTTTTTCGCGATACCTCCAGGTTGGAACGGTGATTGGCATCCAACGCCGAGGCGACAGATTTTCTTCTATCTTGTCGGCCAAACAGAAATTGAGGTAACCGATGGCACCATTCGACGCTTCGGACCAGGTGACGCCATCATTGTTGAAGATACGACGGGGAAAGGGCATCGCAGCCGCGTAGTCGGGGACGAGACCGCACTTCAGGTTGTCGTGCAGATGCCTGACAACGAGTAGCGTCGCTTGGACTATGACGCCCATTGGCTTCGTTCGTCCGAAGCAAATTATCGCCACGTGGACACGTCTTTGTCGAAGGAAGGCGACGATGAGAGTAACCAACTCGCAAATAGCCAAGTTTTCCTTGGTGTCGATGATCGGGGCCATCGTCCTCCTGCAGCCTGTTCCGGAAGCTCACGCCGACATCTCTTCACAGGGC
>JAZFSL010000376.1:0-3624 GCA_036446135.1 Rhodospirillales bacterium
GTCCCATCGCGGGTTAGGATAGCGTTTCGGCCGGGTCCCGTGATATCCTCGCGCAATACGGGATCTTTGGCGTAAACTTAGATCAGCACCCTCGTGATTTTACGTGAGGCAATGCCTCAAGGTGGCGGGCAAGGCGGGTGGAAGGTTGTGCCTCGCCGACTAACGTAGGACACTCAGGCTGAACGGTTATGGTAGTAAAGCCAGAGAAGCGACTATCGAAATGTTTTCCATGGGAACTGCGCTAGGAGCAGCTTCGGTATTTATTTCAGCTATTAAACAAAAACTAAGCCAAGGGAGGAAAACCATGAGGCTATCTTTCAAACAGATCGTTTCCAATGCCAACGTGGCGGGTACCGCCCTGGTGTTGGCCATGACCGGCATCTTCGTGGCGACAGGCGCCGCCGACGCCAAGGAGAAGAAGAAATTCGAAAAGCCCATCTGCGACAAGGTTGAAGTGATCTCGCATGCGTCGCCGGGCGGCGGCACCGATACCACGGCGCGCATGATGATGATTCGTGCTCGGCGGTATCTCCAAAAGGCCGGCTACACGAAGGACATGATTGTCGTTTACAAGCGTGGCGGCCAGGCCCGCAAGGCGCATGAATATTTCAACCGCCGCCCCGCGGACGGGTGCACCATCATGGCGATTACACAATCGCATATGAATACGCTGGAGACGAAATCGCCGATCACCATCGATGATATGGTTGGCGTCGCCCGCGCGATGGACGATCCCATCCTACTCGTCGTGAACGCGGATAGCTCGTTTAGGACGCTGGAAGACGTGGTGACCGCCTCGAAGAAAAAAACCCTGAGCTGGGGCGGCGCCGGCGCCAACAGTACTGACCATATCGCCATCGACAAATTCACCCGTGCCGCCGGGGTCAAATATAAGTTCGTGTCGTACGGTAGCGCGGGGCCGATGGTCAGCGCCTTGCTGGCGAAATCATACGACGTCGCGCCGCTGAACGTCAGCGAAGCGGCCGACCAAATCGAGGCGGGAAAATTCCGCGCCGTCGCAGTGCTCAGCAAGAAACGCCTGAGCGACCACCCCGACGTGCCGACCGCCGCGGAGAAAGGCTACAAGGTGTTTGCCTCGACCACGCGCGGTTATGTCGTGCGTAAGGGCACGCCCGATAGTTACGTCCAGTTCCTGTCCAAGCAGTTGGTCAAGGCCATGCAGCACAAGACCTTCGCAAGTTATCTTGCGGGTGCGGGTCTCAACGCACAAGAAGCCGTGGCCGGCCAGAAGGCATGGCAAGAGAACTTGCACGAAATGTATGCGGCCGCCAAGGAAGCCATGGCCTGGATGAAGGCGGCTAAATAATACAACGCGCTTAATTCGAGGACGTTTACGGTGAGCGAAACATCGCAAACACCAGCCGGACAAGATCGGGGAGACGCACCGGAACCGGGCGCCTTCCTGTCCGGCTGGATTAACAAAACCGATGTGGTTGTCGCCGTCTTAATATTGGCGGTTTGTCTGATTGCTTGGTTCCACTCCGCGACATGGGACAAGCCGATGGCGGCGTTCACATTTGTCGTGCCCCCGACATTATTTCCGCACATGGTCCTTGGCTTCATTGTCGTTTTAACCCTGTTGTTGCCTTTGGAACAGCGGCTCAAGGGCAAGGCCGGCGCGGAACTCGACAGTGATCGACGCAATCCTATTAAACCCATCACCTACCTGACCACGGTCGTCGCGGTTTCGATCGCGGCGTCAATGGAATGGCTGGGCACCATCGTGACGGTGGTGTTGATCACTGCGCTTCTGCCCCTGCTGTGGGGCGAGCGGAGATGGAAGTATCTAATTCCCTTCGTGATCATTTTTCCCGCTGTCGTGATTGTGCTGTTCAAGGTTCTTTTTTCCGTCAATTTCGAGCCGGGCGTCATCGGCCTCGGTATCAAATAGCAGAGTAGTTTTTCATGGAATTGGACGCCCTTATCAAAGGGTTTACGCTGATCGCCTCGCCAATGAACGTTGGCCTGATCTTTATTGCCGTTGTCATCGGCGTATTGGTTGGTGCCCTGCCGGGCCTGAGCTCAAGCATGGCCGTGGCTTTGTTGTTGCCCCTGACCATAGGCATGGAGCCCATTCCCGCAATTTGCATGATGGCAGCGCTCTATTGCGCGGGCACATTCGGCGGATCCATTACTGCTATTCTCATAAACGCGCCGGGCGCGCCGCCGGCGGTGGCGACCGCCTTCGACGGCTATCCGTTGGCGCAGCGCGGCGAAGCGGGCCGGGCGCTCGGCATCGCTGTGTTTTCGAGCGTCATCGGTGGCATCATCAGCCTGCTTATCTTTATCGTCGCCGCCCCGGCGCTCTCGGCCATCGCGACCAGTTTTCGCCATGTCGAATACTTCGCGTTGGCGCTGTTCGGGCTTTCCATGCTGGCCACCATCAGTGGCCGGTCGTCCCTGCGCAACTTGATCGCCGGCGCCTTCGGTGTGCTGATAGGTACCGTCGGAATGCACATCGCGACCGGGGTCAAACGGTTCGTGCCCTTCGATATTTATATGTTGGAAGAAGGCATCGGTTTTGTGCCGGTGCTGATTGGCCTGTTCGCCTTTGGGGAGCTCCTCAATCAGTCGGGCAAGCTTGAAGTGGCCTTGAAACTCGTCAAGGAACTCGCCGTCCGGCTGCCGTCGAAAGCTGACTTTATAAAGGTCAAGGGCGCGATTGGGCGCTCTTCGATCATCGGCACCATAATCGGCATCCTGCCCGCTGAAGGCGCGACCGTGGCCGCGATCATCGGTTATAACGAAGCCAAGCGTTGGTCGAAGAACCCGGAAGAATTCGGCAAGGGATCGATCGAAGGTATCGCCGGACCGGAGGCTGCAAATAACGCCGCCACCGGTGGCGCTATGGTGCCGACGTTGGCTCTCGGTATTCCAGGCAGCGGCACAACGGCCATCATCCTGGTCGCCCTGATGATGCATGGATTTCGCCCGGGGCCATACCTCATTCGCGAGACGCCCGAATTCGTCTACGCCATTTTCGGTTCCATGCTGATGGCGAACGTAATGTTCTTCTTCCTCGGCATGGTCGGCGCCAAGGTGTTCGCCCGAGTGACGCTGATCCCGCGCACGTTCTTGTGGCCGGTTGTGCTGGTCTTTTCCGTCGTCGGGTCGTACGCGCTGAACCAGTCGCCATTTGACGTCTATGTCATGCTAATCTCCGGCGTGCTCGGATACGTAATGCTGCGTCACGGCTTTGGTCCGGCGCCGTTCGTCATGGGCCTGATTCTCGGCAGACTTGTCGAGGATAACTGGTCCAACGCCATGGTTTTCTATGATCACGAGATGATCCGGTTCCTAGAAAGCCCGATCGTAGTCGCGTTCCTGCTCATGTCCCTGATTACCCTGTTCTGGATACCGCTGACCAACGCCGCTAAGAAAATTCGGGCAACAAATGTCGAGAGCGTCTCTGACGATTAACGTTCGTCGATCCTTAGAGCGTTAAGCCATTAGTCAGACGCTTGGAGCTGCCAGTAATTTGGTTCCGGCTGACACCGGTGCGACAGGTTTTTTGCGCTAATGATCAAGGCCGTGGACCGGCCAAGGTAGCTCACGAGAACTACGGGAGTATAGCGCTGCGCTGCTGAACGATCACCTTATCTC
>JAZFSL010000377.1:0-3595 GCA_036446135.1 Rhodospirillales bacterium
CCATCCTCCCAAGCACTCGGTTGGCGCCCCTATAAAACCATCTCAATCCAGCGTAAGCCGTGAGACCGCGACACCCGACGATGAGACGGCGGCTTTGTTGCCCGATAAGGGTCCGGACACCCTGCGCCAGCCGGTGCCGGTAAAGGGGGTCAGTTATACGACCGGGCGTTCAGGCAACCTACCACCCGAGTACCCAAAGCGTGCGCGGCGCCGAGGGTATGAGGGCCGTGTGCTAATCCGGGCCATAGTCACGCCAATGGGTGTCGTTGATTCTACCGAGATTGTTCAAAGCAGCGGCCACGACATCTTGGATCGGGCGGCGATCCGGGCCGTGAGGCGTTGGCGGTTTACGCCGGCCACGCGGGACGGCAAAACTGTTGTCGGCACAATAGATGTACCGATTTCTTTCTGGCTCAACCAACATACGGCCCAAGGCGAGGATAAATTATGATTTATTTGCCTCTTTAATGGGTGCGTCATAGCGTCGTCAAGATGTCCGCTTTTGGCTATTAGCGGACGTTCTGAGGAAGATTAATTTATGTCTGCTTTACCCCCAAAAGCGGACATTCGGGCGACTATCGCAAAGAGTCCGCTTATGACCCTAGGCGGACATTAAAGATTACAGGTTATCTGCAACGTGACCACATGCTTTGTTGATAGACATTTCAGATTCAACAGATGCATCAATTTCTTCTATTGCTTTTGGTAAATGTTCAGAGCACCCAGAGTTTAATGACGTTAGCCGTAATAACCCTGCCAAGATAGTTGGCATTCCATCCTATTTGCAACCGAAAGTTCTAGAAATTCCTTTGAAGTCTGATGCTTAGAAGAATTCCGTGTTTTTTTTGCCGGGCTTTTAATCCCTCGCCAGCACATCAAAGGCGATGGAGATTCGAACATCATCGGCCTCGAAAGGGATGGTCCGGTGGTAAAAATAAGACGGAAACAAGATCATCAGGCCTTCTTGCGGCATGATCAGTTTACCCGTCGGCGTCTTCAGGGCATGAAAATCATCTGGCGCGCGGCCAAATTCGATCCAGCCGGCGTGGTCCGGGTCATCTTCGCCGATTACAGACGGCAGGCGCGGGTAATAGACGCCCGACAGCCACGCAGACGGATGAATATGGGCCAGTTGGTGGCCTTGGGCATCCATCGCCACGCCCCAGACGCTGAGGCTCATTTTTTCCGGCCTGGAGGCCAGATAAGGATGGCCGGGCTCAGGGGGCCGCGTCCCCCGGTAGCCGTCCACCGCCTGCGTGACCATTTTTTCGAAAGCTTCCATTGGCCCTTTCGGGTCAACCAGCAATTCGCCGGAATGACGCCCGAACCGAGTCGCGTGAGTCGCCGGCGCATGAACCAGAGACGGATGACCCAACACGTGTTCGGACAGCGCCTCATTAAAAGCGGCTAAATCGGCGAAGCCTTCTGGTGCGCTGACGTTCACCGGCCCGAGCAGACGATCGTAATCATAAAGTTCCGCGACGCCGTCTTTTTGGCCCAATTCCTCGAGCACAATGGCCTTGAATGCCAGCACAGAAATGTTGCCGGGGTGGCTTTCAAGAAATTCGTCGCAAAGCCCGAGGGCGTCTTCCGGTTTGCCCTCGGCCAGGTAAATATCGCCCAGATTAACCCGCACCTTGTCATAATCAGGCGCCGTGGCAATGGCCTTGTCGTAGGCTTCGGCGGCATCGTCGAGGCGGCCGAGTTCTTTCAATGCGTAACCTATATTGATTTGCGCCCCGGCATGGGCGGGGTCGCACGAAAGAGTCTTTTCATAGCTGGCTATGGCGTCTTCATGCTCACCGGCTTCCTGAAGTGCAATGCCGAGATTGTAATGGGCGTCGGCGAACCCCGGATTGGCGCCGATGGCCTGACGGTAGGCATGAATGGCGTCGGTCGGGTTGGACAGCTCCATTTCCACCGTACCCAGATTACTCAGCGCCTCGGCAAAGTCCGGCTGAAGGGTTATAGCGCGACGGTACGCAGTGCGCGCTTCTTGCATGCGGCCCAGCGCCTTGAGCACGTTGCCGAGGTTGAAATGAGCAGGGGCAAAATATTTATCGCGTTCAAGGCATTGGCGGTAACAGCCTTCGGCGTCGGCAAAGCGGTCCGACACTTCGAGCACGATGCCTAAGTTATAACGCGCGCTCATGTAATCTGGGTCCACGGCCAATGCCTTCAGGTAGACGCTTTCCGCGTCAGCGTAGCGCTGCACCTCCTTGAAAACGTTGCCCAGGTTATTCAGCGCATCGGCGAAGTCGGGGCGGAAGGCAATTGCCGTTTCCAGCATCGAGACGGCTTCGTCGACATCGCCGGTATGAAAAAAGGCGACGCCGCAAAGGTTAAGCGCGTCGGCGTTGTCGGGCTCGCTCGTCAGCACCTGGCGGATTAGCGCCAGGGCGGCGACGGCCTTGCCGGCCTGCAGGTCGCGCGCGGCTTCGCCCAGCAACTCCCTTGAAACATCAAAATTCCCGGCGTCTAATGTTGGCGGGGTCGGGCGTTTTTTCCGTTTTTTCATTGTTTCTCTGTTCCGGGCTTCTTTTGCGGGTAAATGGTTTCCTTGAACACCTTGAGCGCCCGGTCCGAATTATCGTGGTCTTCTTTCGACGCGGCGACATAAATCACCGCCCAAATCAGCATCGTAGCGACAAAAAACCAGGTCGTGATTTCTTTTTCCCGAGGCTTTATTTTTTCTTTATACCAATGACCAAGCGTGCTTTGGGGGTCGCGGATTTTCCGGCGCACGACAACCGCGCCGACGACCACGCCAAGCAGCAAAACAAGCCCCAATCCGTTCATTCTATTCTCCAACCACATGCAGCGTAATGTTGCGCGGGCGCGGGCGGGTGCGGTGTTCGAATAAAAAAATTCCCTGCCATGTACCGAGCGCCATCTTGCCGCCGGCGACGGGAATGCTGATCGATGTTTCCGTCAACGCGCCTTTGATGTGGGCAGGCATATCGTCTAGGCCTTCCGTCTTGTGGGTGTATAGCGATAGGTCCTGGGGAACCAGGTCCAAGAAAAATGTCTCGATGTCATGCATAACATGCTGGTCGGCATTTTCCTGAATGATCAGCGACGCCGACGTATGATGGATATAGACGCTGAGCAGGCCGGTGGTGATGTCTTGGCCGGCCAGCCAGCGCGCGACATCGTCGGTGAATTCCGTCAACCCCGGCCCGACTGGCTCATAGGTCAGGGCCCCTTGCGCTTGTTTCATGCTCATTTTCCCCCAGGTCCTAGCCGTAGCGATGCAGGCTTTCGCCATTGCGGCGAAGCCATTCCCGGCCCGCATCCATATCAGGCGTCAGGCCGGAAACCGTGCGCCAGAAATTCGGCCCGTGGTTGGCTTCCGACAAATGGGCGACTTCGTGGGCGACCACATAATCCAGCACCATGACCGGCGCCATCACCAGTCGCCAGCAAAACGACAGATTGCCGTTTTGTGAACACGAGCCCCAGCGGCTCCGTGTATCGCGGATCGAAATACGGCCGACGGCATGGCCGAGGGCACTGGATTTTTCCCGGACCAGGGGGCCGATATGGCGCTTGGCTTCTCCCTTGAACCAGTCTTTGAGCCGGCGGCCCAGGTGTT
>JAZFSL010000378.1:0-4296 GCA_036446135.1 Rhodospirillales bacterium
ACCGGTCGGCGACGTTAACAGGGATATCGGCGGCCTTGGCGGCATCAGAAACACGAACGTTGAGGTCCTCGTCCTCGCTGGCAACAAAGATTAGGGCGCAGCCCTCAAGATCGGCAGGGGCAAAGGCACGTTCTTCCAAGATAACGCCGTCAGATGTAGCGGCGTCCCGCATCACCAGCTCGGGGTCAGCAAAAATTGCACGCACGCGACCACCGGCTTTTAGCACCATTTCACAGCGCCGGGCCGCCGCCTCGCCGCCACCAACGACCAGCACGATGCGGTCTTTAATATCAAGAAAAACAGGAAGATGGCTCATAAGGAACCGAGTTAAGGGCGGCGGGCCCCGATGACAAGGGAATTCTTTTCCTTCGCCGGGTTAGGTGGGCCCGCACGAAGGTGTGATTTCAAATTCAATCGGTCACAGGGTATGATTTAAGGATGAAATTTATCACCCTTCTGCTGTTGGCTATGCTATCCCCTTCCGCCCTATTGGCGGCTGAAGACAAGCCACAACCGATCAACATCGAGCAACTGCTCCAGGATCTGCGCGATCTCGATTCCAGCACCGAGATGAAGGGTGATCACGTCGTCGGCGAAGAATTGTGCTGACGGCGTTTATCAGGTCCCGTTAGCGCCGCCGCCATTCCCAGGGTTTCTCGAACGTCCCTCTCCACATGCCGTGGCGGCGTTTTTCAGCAATGGCCGCTTTTGCGCCATAGCCCGCCGGGTCGCCGGGCGTTGGCAGTGCCCAGCCGGTGTAAACCATGTTCTCGGCAATGTCGGATCCATCATCGAAACAACGGAAAAACCCATCCCCTTTTTCGGGCATACAGACGATCCTTTGGCTCACTGCTACCAGATCGAGCAACGCTGTCATGGAAATGCGGCCGCAATCAATATCCTTGGCGGGCCAGTGACACGGCTGCCCTGCATCCGGCGTGTCGATGCCGTAAAGCCGCACCCGTTGGCCTGCAACCTCTAAGGTGCGCGCGTCGATGACTTTAGGTTTCCCGGCTAACTCCGCCGCCGGTAATGATTGAGGGCCGAAGAAAGCGGCGAGAGCCATAAAAAAGAAAAGCGTTCGTTTCATGACGCGAGTCTACCACCTCACCCAACCAATAAGAAACCCCTGGCAACTGAATGTCACCGGGGGTTTAAATGGTAGGCGCTACAGGGATCGAAGCTGTGACAACCTGATATATTATCAGGTGGTTAAAGAACAATATATGGCTGACTTACTGGTTTAATGTGATGGAATTATCAAACATAGAGGTTAATGGATTGCATATGGGTTGCGTTCCAGTGCAATCAAATTCCAACGACCTTTTCCCCTCCCCCGTCGAACCCATGGGCGCCCCCGGATTTCTCGATCCGTCGCCCTATCGTTACTACTACGCCCTCTCTCCAACCCAAAAATCCCACACAGGTTTCCCCTGGCTGGGCATTGGGTTGGGACCAACGTCAATGGATGCTGATGAGGGGCCGAAAACGACAAGAGGGCGCGTATTGGCAGCCCGTTGCATACATCGCCTCGGAAAAACGCATCATGCTGCGTGTCTTGCAGGAGAACGGATGCGCTCCCGACGCCGGAGGCCGCGCTTTCTTGCAGACCCTTCCTGACACCTTTCAAGATTTCAAACGCTCAAAAGAAATAGCCGACGCGTGGGGGCATCGACCATTTCACAGAGAGGTTTTGAAATATGACCAAATAACCACGTCCTATTCGGCCTTTGCTGTTAGGGAGAAACCTAACGCATGAGATTAAGTATCCACACTCTGACTTTTATTTCCTTGACCAAAATCAAATACAGACAAAAGAAATGGCCGACATCTTGGGAGGGAGATCGACCATTTCAGAGAGGTTTATTAGAGATAGCGAATTTACCATGCCCTATGCAGCCTTATCCGTTCAACCCTTTTTAGAAAAGGATACTCCTGATGACAAAAATCGAAAAACCTGGAATCGCCAATGTCGGCGATCTCAGCCCCGTCAACACGCCGGAACGTCCTGGCGAGGTCGTTACCAATGCCAAAGACCAGGCCCAGAAGCACCGCAAGACCCCTGATACCAGCGGCCCGACTGGCTCCATGACCAAAACCCATAACGCCCCGATCAAAGTGACACGTAAATGATTTTTGCCTCTCAAATTGAGACGCAGATCGAAAAAAACGGAGGCGCTTTTTTCAGCGCCCCCGGAGTTTTCAGGGAGGTTTTAGAAGGAAGAAACAGTAAAACCGGGAGAAAACTGAGCCTTTCTGGGGGAGAGAAAGATTTCGCTAAAGCGAAAATTTCAGTTTCGCTCCCGGTTTGTAACTAACAACGCAGGAACCATGCCAAATGACTGAACGTTACTACAGCAAACCCGCCTCGCTGAGGGCGTCGACGAAACGCTCCATGACTTCCGGTCCCTCGAACGGGTTCTCTCGATATTTAACACATGACATTTCAGGCGCATGAGCCGAAAGGTCATCCAAGGCTTCCCGCGCCTCTTCCTGTCGTTCGAGCCTAGTCAATACAGCCGTAAAAAGGGCAAAGGTCATGGATCGAGGATTGGGACTAAGGCGCGCACGCCGCACCCAATCCAATGCCTCGTCATAACGCTCCAGATCGAACAGACAGAAGGCCCGATCGGTCATCATCCCGGTGAGAAATATATCGCGTGGACTGAGCCGCATGGCGTGATCGATATGGGGTATGGCGTGATGTCCGCTTTACCCCCGAAAGCGGACATTTTTAAGCACAGGCGTTTACGTCTGCTTGTGTCCCAAAGCGGACATCGCTCGAATATTCTGAACACCTTGGTTTTCTCCGCGTATCGGCATCAGTCGATCATTGAGGCGGTGAGGTATATCGCGAAATCTCATGAATGGTGGCTCTTTGTTTGTTATTTTAAACTAACAGCAATTGGGAAAACACTGGAGCAATCGTCATGATGGAGACATCGGTATTCGCAGCAGGCAACTATCGCTATATTCCTGGGCCATTCCAGTACTCGGGTGGGGTGGCGGCGGAATCAGGGTTTGCGATTGAACGGGTTCGCTTTTCGCGGCCGTTGCCAATGGTGGAAGGCTTTCGCGCAATAGAGACCCACTTGACGGCTCTTGGTCGGCCGTTCACGTCTTTTTGTGCTTGTGAGCTTCGCTCACCGGCCCCCTTCACCGAGGCGGAATTCATTGCTTTCAATCGTGTCTACGTCGGCACGTTAGAGCGCTGGGGTATTTGCCGGGACAAGGAAAATCCCGTCGCTCGATCGAATGTTTGCCACGAAATTGACCCACCGCCGGAACCAAGCTTTAAAGCCTTCTGCTACACGGTACCTGCACCGCCAGCCGTTCAGGAAGGCGCCGTAAAGAGCTTTGTCATTTCTGGATCTGGCGAATCACCCGAAGGTTTGGGAAGTTATAAGGAGCGGACCATTCGGTTCGGTGATACTTCGCCTGAGGCGATGCGGGAGAAGGCTCGCTACGTTCTGGGTGCGATGGAGAAGCGGATGACTTCCCTCGGCGTAGGCTGGGAAAAGGTAAGTGCGACCCAAGTGTATACGGTCTACGACATCTATCCATTCCTTGTTGACGAGATCGTGGGTCGGGGAGCAGCCTCCAATGGTCTCACCTGGTACTACGCTCGCCCCCCGATCAAAGGACTCGACTTCGAGATGGACGTGCGCGGTGTTCCTGTTGAGCGGATGTTATAGTTGAGAACGAGAGCATCGACTGAGCCACGTCGGGCACGTCTAATAGGCTTGTTGCGTCAAGGAAAGGAAACGTCCGCTTTACCCCCGAAAGCGGACATAAACCCCGCCTGAACAGCGGGGCGGGTTATGATGCGTTTCATGGCTCTCCCATATAGGCCGTTCGATTATTTCAATCCATCGTTTGAAGGTAGACGGAAATAAACTTTGCCTCTTTCCGTTTCATGAACGTCAAACCTTTTGCCGTCTTTGTACACCAAATTTTGCGCCAAAGATTCATAACCATTCTTCTTTAGGTGAACATACTCAAGCAGTACGGCCTCCGACTGACTGCGTGCAGATATGAAGAAAAAAGCCGTATCAAAAGATTTCCCATCCCCAATCCACATGATTTTCAAAATGGGTGGAGCATTATCTTTTTCTTGCGCTACCACCGGCCCACTAACCAGCACTCCAACCAGCGCCGCGAGTATGATGCGTTTCATGTCAGGCCCGCTGGTCTTTTACCTGTCCTTGGGTTTATTAGCCTTCGCCTGTTCCTCTGTCTCTGACTTGGTGGAAGGCTTTTGTTTAGAGAAGCAAAGGCACAAACGGCACAACATTT
>JAZFSL010000379.1:0-9454 GCA_036446135.1 Rhodospirillales bacterium
GCGCCATGGAGGAATCGGCGCAGAACCTGGGCGCCAGCGGCACGCGCCTGTTCCGGCGCATCGTTTTTCCTCTCGCCATGCCGGGCTACGTGGCCGGCGCGTCCCTGGTGTTCCTTAAGGTTTTCGACGATCTCGGCACACCGTTGCTGCTCAACATCAACAACATGCTGGCACCGCAGGCCTATTTGCGGATTTCGTCGATCGGCATTTCCGATCCCATGGGCTATGTCATTTCGGTCATTCTCGTGGCGTTTTCGCTGTTTTCGCTTTGGGTGTCGTTCCTGGCGCTCAAGGACAAGGACTATTCCACCGTGCAAAAAGGCGGCGGCGGCCTGATGAAACGGGATTTGCGGACCTGGGAAAAGGTCGGCTGTTACGCCGTCGTTATTCTGATATTGGGGTTGGTGCTGTCGCCGCACTTGGGATTGGCGTTGTTGTCGTTCGGAACCATCTGGTCCTACAGCGTCCTGCCCGATGCCTTCACCTTTGCCCATTACGAAAACATGTTCCGCGTCGCAGGGCCGTACATCTCCAATACTCTTTTGTATGCCGGGCTGGCGGCGACCATCGACGTCATCTTAGGCACCGCCATCGCCTATATCGTGTGGCGCACCGGTATCCGTGGGCGCAAATGGCTGGACTTCATCGCCATGGGGGCGGTCGCCGTGCCCGGCGTCGTGCTCGGCATCGGCTACCTTCGCACCTTCGTCGAATACAACGTGCCGATTATCGATAAGCCGCTGGCGTCGTGGTGGGTGATCATCGTCATCGCTCTCGCCATCCGCCGCCTGCCCTATGCCTTGCGCGCCTGCGTCGCCGCCCTGCAACAGGTCAACGTAATGCTGGAAGAAGCCGCCGAGAGCCTGGGCGCGACAAAATCGCGCACGGTCCAGCGTGTCGTCGTACCCCTGATGATGGGCGGAATCCTGGCCGGATTCGTCACCAGCTTCGCCACCGCCTCGGTCGAACTGTCGGCGACCATCATGCTGGTCAACGCCGAATCCGACGCGCCCCTGGCCTACGGCATTTATGAATTCATGCAGTCGGCGGCGGGCCGTGGGCCTGGGGCGGCGTTGGGCATCGTCGCCGTACTGATCGTCAGCTTGGCCACCTATATTTCCCACCGCGTCATTGAACGCACAGAAAAGCAGCGCTCCGCCGGCGGCATAATCGTCGCCGAGAAAACGCCCACAACGGCCGGAGCAACAGCGGGAGCAGCCACCCCATGAGCGACATCAAACCGGACGCTGTCGGCGTCACCATCGAAGACCTCAACCTGTCCTTCGGTACGACCGAGGTTCTCAAAGGCGTCAACCTGAGCATCGAGCCGGGCGAGTTCTTCACTTTTCTAGGGCCTTCCGGGTCGGGAAAATCGACCCTGCTTAGGGCAATTGCCGGGTTTGGACCGATGCCGAGCGGGCGCATCCTGATTGGCGACGATGACGTTACCCGCCTAGCACCGTGGACCCGCAACGTCGGCATGGTGTTTCAGAGCTACGCGCTCTGGCCGCACATGACGGTACGCAAAAACGTCGCCTTCGGGCTCGAGGAACGAAAGGTGCCGGCCTCGGAAATCCGCGAACGGGTTGACGAGGCGTTGACCCTGGTCGGGCTGCTCGATCTGTCCGAGCGCCGGCCGTCGCAATTATCGGGCGGCCAGCAGCAGCGCGTAGCCCTGGCCCGCACCATCGTGGTCGAGCCCCGGGTGTTGCTGCTGGATGAGCCCTTGTCGAACCTGGACGCCAATCTTCGCATTCAAATGCGCCGGGAAATCCTCGAGCTACAACGGGAATTGAAACTGACCACCATCTTCGTCACCCACGATCAGGAAGAAGCCAACACTACGTCTGACCGCATCGCGGTTTTGGACCAGGGCATCATCCAACAGGTCGGCCCGCCCATCGAACTCTACGATGAGCCTGTAAACCGCTTCGTTGCCGATTTTCTGGGCACCGCCAACTTAATCGAAGGGTCCCTTCAAACACAGGATGGCACACCGCTATTTGAGGCAAAAGAAGGGCGTATGGCTATGTTCCGGCCCCAGGATCTGACTATTCAGCCGTCCCCAGGGGCCGCCGGATCCGTCTCTACTCTTCTTGCAGGACAAGTCAAACACCGAGAATTCTTGGGTAACCTGATCCGCTATACCGTCCTGGTTGGTGAGCACGGGATTCTAGTAGATGATTCCCACCAGGCCGGACGCCCAGTTTTCGATGTCGGGGATGACGTAGCCTTGGTTCTAGCGGTTGACCAGGTGAAATTTGTTTCCGACTAAGAAGAACAATGACAGTCGTTTCCATGTCTGCTTATGGATATTAGCAGACACTCAGCCACACCCTGAATTATGTCCGCTAATAGCCATAAGCAGACATGGAGCCCACCCTTCACTTAGTCAAACGCCCCCGTTCCAATAATGCATCTCGGCTACTTGGCCGCGCTGACAGCGATTTCCACCAAAACGTCCGGTTCCAACTCGACGCCGCCTATGCACGCCCGGGCCGGACGATTTAGATCACCGAGCCAGGCCTTCCAGACCTCGTTCATAGCTGGCTTCAACTTTATTTCAGTAAGATAAATGGTGGCGCTCAGCAGTTGAGACTTGTCACTGCCGCACTTGGCCAACCGGTCGTCGATCTTGGACAGGACCTCTTCGGTTTGGCCGGCAACGTCGAGTTCGCAGTCCGTCGCGGTGAGGCCGCAGAGGTAGACTGTATCGCCGTGGATAACGGATTGACTCAAAATCTCGCCGGAATTGAGGTGTTCGACGGTCATGGTGTGTCTCCTTTCTTGCAGTTTCGGGTTTGAGGCAGGGTGGACATTTCCGCACTGATTGTTTGGATATCGTATAATATCGGACGGGGAGGCAGAGGACGATGGGCATCTTAACAGCGGACATGAAGCGCGTGATCGACGAGCAGAAGCTGGGGTTTGTCGCAACCGTTTTCGACGACGGCACGCCTAACCTTTCACCCAAGGGAACCATGTTGGTGCTTGACGACGATCACATCATGTTCGGCGAGATCCGCTCGCCCAACACGATTCACAACCTCAGGATTAACCCGGCGATGGAGATCAATTTCGTTGATCCTTTCTCACGATCCGGCTACCGCTTCAAGGGAGACGCCCGGATTATCGAGCCGGGTTTGGATGAGTTCGAGGCGCTGCACACGCGGTTCGAGCACTGGGGTGCCCTTGCAGCGGAGATAAACTGCATCGTTGCTCTTCGGGTGGTGCGCGCACTGCCGTTAACGTCTCCCGCCTATGACATGGGCAAGACCGAGGCGGAACTGCGTGAAACCTGGATGACTCATTTCGTCGCCATCCAGCCGAAGGCCCAGTAGCGCTAGGGTTGCGGGTCGATATAAACTCAGTAATCCAACGAATGTCCGCTTTGGGACATAAGCTGCTGTCGGCGCTAGCGTTGTTCAGGTCGAGTTACACCCTCAAAGCCGACAAAAACAGGATTGTACTTAAACCGTTGCGCGCGCCTTGCGACCGTCCCATCCTTCGGCGGTCCCTATGGAGTACAGAACAAAGGAACGGAAAGATGCTGAAAGTCCATGTCATCGATGAGCTCTATCATCATTCAAGTAACGTTGCCCACGGGGTCGAAGTCCCTGCGGGGGCGCGCCTGTTGTTTACCAATGGACAGGTAGGCACCGAGCTCGATGGCTCCACCCCCGAAGCGACAGCAGATCAGCTAGAAGTCATCTTCGGGCGGCTAAAGGTAGTTTTGGGAGCCGCCGGCATGACGCTTAAAGACGTCGTCCGCTTCGACGTCTACCTGACCGACCAAACGGATGTAAAAACCTTCGTCGAGGTCCGCGACCGGATGATGGGTGGTCACAAGCCGGGGGCCACGCTTCTTGTCATCAAGGGGCTGGCCCGGCCGGAACTGAAGGTCGAGGTCGAGGCGGTTGCGGCGAAGGTGGACTGATACCAATGTCCGCTTTTGGCTATTAGCGGACATTTTAAGCCGTGGCCAATTATGTCCGTTATTACCCCGAAAGCGTACATAGATCACCTGCGAGTCGTAGGGCGGAATTTATTATGTGTAATGGATGATTTGCGTTTTCTTGAAGCAAATTATCAGTTCACGCCATCGGGCGACACCGGGGGGAATTTATGTCCCGAGATCATCAGGCGGAGCAGTTTCCACGCTGGCGAACGCCCTTCAATGGTGTTTAATAAAAACCGTTAGAGAGCTGTGGAAACGCTATTAAAAACGTTTTGGAGGTCGGTGCCGACCAATGTGACGGCGGCAATGATAACCACAGCCAAGAGGGCGGCAATAAGCCCGTATTCGATGGCCGTCGCACCATCTTCATTGTTCCAAAGGCTTTTCCTAAGATCGGTGATCTTGCGTGTCATTGTTTAAGACTCCTTTTTAACATTTTGACGTTACGGATTGACGGTAGAATAGGCGTAGCGTCTTCGAGAGCTTCTGCCCGCAGAGATTCTTCACAAGTTGCTTAGAATTACATAAATAAATTAATGGGTTTAGTGACTGTCGTCACATATGCAGGTATATCGCTCCTTGAACGATCAGGGATCCTCAAGCTTGCTCTCTACTGATCATCAGCTTGCTCGTCATGGCGGCCAATGCAAGTAACGTGGCAGTAGCGATATATGGATTTCCGTAAGGTAGTGAATCGAATAACCCACTCCAAGATTCCCAAATCCCCATTATCGTAACTTGAAACTGATACATCATTGCGTTTCTTCCTCCGGTAAGGAAAACAAAAAATGGCTGCAAGTAACTCCAAGTGATACATTATCGGACATTTATGTTAGGGTTTAATGTAGGGAATGATTGGATATTGTTAGGATGCTCTTCGGCTCAAAAACGAGCCTTAGTGGGGCAAAATAGCCTCGCGGCTTCTACGGGCTTGGTCAAAGCCCATCCCCGATTACCCCCCGAACATCCCCACAGGGCAGCCTGGAACGTCAATGGTGACGGTGAACAGGCCGCCGGCTAGTGGTTGTGCCGCCAGCGATTCGTCGGACAGCCTTTGCGAGGCAGAGGTGATAAAGATCGTCTTCATGTCGGCGCCGCCGAAAGCCGGCATCGTCGGCTGGCTGACGGGCAGCGGAATTTCCTGGTCGATGGTGCCATCCGCCATCACCCGGACAAGCTTGCCGCCTTTATACAAGGCCGCCCAGTAGCCGCCCTCGGTATCCATGGCGGCGCCATCGACGCTGCCGGTGACGGCCCGATTGAAGGTGAAAAATTGCCGGTTGTTCGAGCGGGTGCCGGCAGCGAGATCAAAATCATGAATGTTGGCGACCCCTGAACGGGAATCGGTCGTCATCATCAGAGTGCTGTCCGGGTTCCAGGTGAGGCCGTTGGGAATACGAATATCGGATTGGATTTTGCTAACCGTCAGGTCCGGATCAATGCGATAGAAGCTGCCCGTCGGCTCGGCGCCGTCCGTGGCGTGGTTCATGGTTCCGACCCAAAGCCGCCCGGCCGCGTCGCACTTGCCGTCGTTGGCGCGATTGTCGGGCAGATCAGCTTCCAGGGCTACTAGCAAGTCGATTTTTCCACTGTCGGGGTCAAACCCGTAGAGCCCGTCTTGCAGCGCCACGACGAGGCCGCCGCTTTTTCGGAGCGCAATCATGCCGGGACACGACGGCATATCCCAGGCATTAGTGTTGCCGCTTTCAGGATCGGTGCGGTGGATTTTTTGGCCCCGGATATCAACCCAATAGACGGCGTTCTCCGCCGCCGACCAGACCGGGCTTTCGCCGAGAGATGCGCGTTCTTCGATGATACAGCATACTTCCATCGGGGGATTGGAGCAGGAATTCGCCGTGGTTTCAACCGAGCCTACAACGACGTGATTGTATGACCGGGCAAGCTGAATTAGCCTTAAGCAAGACCAAAAAAGGCCAGAAAATGCTTTCAAGAAGACAATTTATCGCCACCAGCGCTGCTTCCCTGCTCGTCCCGTCGTGGTCGGTGAGGGCTGCAAGCGATGATGGCTTTATGGTGCTGGAACCGAAACCAGCAACCGCACCGCTGTCGGGCGCCGACAAGCCACCGGTCAACATCTGGGGATACCAGGGATTAGTGCCGGGGCCGGTCATTCGGACCAAAAGGGGCGGTCGCGTCCGGGTGCGGTTGAAGAACGGCTTATCCCAGCCAACGACGGTGCACTGGCACGGTATCCGTATCGATAACGCCATGGACGGGGTCCCCGGGTTGACCCAGGACGCCGTCGAGCCGGGCAAGACTTTCGATTATTCGTTCACCGCGCCCGACGCCGGCACCTACTGGTATCATTCCCACGCCAAAACCTGGGAACAGGTTGCCCGCGGGCTCTATGGCCTGCTGATCATCGATGAAGATACCCCGCCCGCAATCGACCGGGATATCGCCCTCGTCGCTGACGACTGGCGGCTCGGCAAGGACGGCCAGTTACACGAAGAAAGCCTTGGCGCCATGATGGACTGGTCCCATGGCGGGCGCATGGGTAACTGGCTGACGGTCAATGGCCTGACGGAGCCGGAAATACCCGTCCGCGCCGGTGAGCGTATCCGGCTACGCTGCATCAACACCGCCAATGCCCGCACCATGGCTTTCAATTTCGGTAATCTTGACGCGCACCTGATCGCGCTGGATGGTCAGCCGGTGCCACCCGAAGACATCACCGGTGTCAAGCTGACCCTGGCCCCGGCGCAGCGCGCCGACGTCGTCGTCGATATCAAAGGCTCTGTCGGCGACAAGCTGGCGATTTCCGAAGTATCGACCCGCCATAGCATCGAGGCGGCGTTCTTCACCGTCACCAACGCCCCGCGGGTTCGCACCGGGGCACCGACGGAACACGTCGTCCTGCCGCCCAACAAGGTCATCCCCCTGCCCGACCTGAACACCGCCCAGGCCATCGACCTGATTATGGAAGGCGGCGCCATGGGCGGGCTGCGCCAGGGCATGATCGACGGAAAAATGCTGAACATTCAGGAACTGGTGGAGAAAAAACTGGTCTGGGCCTTTAACGGGCTGGTCGGCATGCAAAAAGAGCCGCTGGCGCGAATTCCGCTCGGCCGCACGGCAACCATCAACATGGTCAATAAAACCGCTTTCTCCCACGCCATGCACCTGCACGGCCATCATTTCCGGGTTATCGAAAGAGATGGCAAGCCGGTCGCGAACGCGCCGTGGCGCGATACGGAACTGGTCTTAAGGGACGAACAGGTGAAGATCGCCCTCGTCGCCGACAACCCGGGAAAATGGCTTTTTCACTGCCACATGCTGGAACACGTGGCGGCCGGCATGATTACCCGGATTGAGGTCGGTTGAGGGGCCGGGCTCAGTCGAGCTTGAAGCCCTTGGCGCGCACGAAGGCGCCGAAATCGGCCCGTTCCGGTTTCGAATACTGGCGCACCTTGTCTTCGCTCCAGGTATAAGATTCCACGCTTCCGTATTCCTCATCATCGGCAAAACGCTGGTTGGCATAAGGCTGCACTTCGGCGCGCCTGGCGTCATAGGCGTCAACATGGCGTTCGAGGTCTTTTTCGCTGAAACGGTCCTTGTGCACGGTCACGGCAAGGGGAAGGCGCGGGCTCACCCGGTTATCGAACTTTGGCCAGCCCAAGGTAAACCCCGTCACCGGAAATACATGGTTCGGCAAGCCCAGCAGTTCGCTGATGCGCCTGGCGTGATTGCGCACGGCGCTGATGGCGCAGCCGCCAAGCCCGACCCGCTCGGCGGCGATCTGGAACGTCGCCAGAACAATCGCCGCATCGACGGCGGCGTTGAAGAAATTGTCCAGGTGATCATTAGCCAAAGTTCGATCCCGCCATTCATGGAGTTGGCGCTGGCGCCGGTTGTTGCCGCAGAAAACAAGAAAAGCCGGGGCTTTACCGATCCACGGATCTTCAGGGAATAAATCGTTGATGTTTTTTCTCAGCGACGGGTCTTCGATGATGACGATATCGCGTTGTTGCAGGTCGCTTTTCGTCGGCGCCGACAGGGCCGCCGCCGCAAGGGTGTCTATCAGGGCCGCATCGACGGGGGTCTCCAAAAAATGGCGATGGGAACTGCGCCCCGCTAGATAGGCCAGGGTGTCGTCGCCGGCCACCAGTTCATGGATATCCGGCGGATCGCCGAACCGGTAGGCGAAAAGATCGTTAAGCGTGTTTTCAGGCTTATCGGCCATCACATATCCCCTTCAAGGTCCTCGGCGTTCAGTACCCGATTACCTGCAGTAAAATTATAATCATCCCGCTCAAGCCGACGGCGAAGAACAGCGTCCGTCCCCACGGAATGCCAGCCGTATGAAAGGCGATCTGGCCGAGCCTGGAATAGAAGAACATCCTGGCCCCCAAGGCCGTCATTTCGTTGGCCGTACCCGTCATTTGGGCGACGATGACGAGGATGGCGAACGGCGTCAGGTTTTCCACCAGATTGTGGTGCGCCCGGTTCAGGCGTTGCGCCCATTGAGGGATGCTGGCGTTATCGGGCCTGGGGTAACTGACCATGTGGACCAGGCCATAGGTCCTGATTGCCGCCAGAATGTAGGGCACCCACATGAGGATACAGATGACGGTGCTGTAAACCAGAAGGTGCATATCGAGTGACATGGCGATAGAGGTTTTCATCGAATTTCCTTCCTAAATATCCCCGAAAATTTTGCCTTCCCGGGCCAGCTTCTCCAACAAGGCCGCAGGTTTGAATACGTCGCCGTGGGTATCATAAAGGCGGCTCACGGCGTCGTAGACTTTCTTCACGCCGAGCCTGTCGGCGCTGAACATCGGGCCACCCCGATGCATGGGAAAACCGTACCCGTTTATCCAGATCACGTCTATATCGCCGGGGCGCAGCGCCAGACCTTCGTCGAGAATCTTCGCGCCCTCGTTAATCAGCGCATAGAGGCAGCGATCCTGGATTTCTTCGCCCTTTATGTCGCGGCGCTGAATTCCCAGTTCTTCGGACACGGCGATGATGATTTTTTCTATTTCCGGGTCCGGGACCGGCGCCCGACTGCCGTCTTCGTAGCGATACCAGCCCGAACCGGTTTTCTGGCCAAAACGGCCCTGCTCGCAGACCTTGTCGGCGACGGGAGAATAGCGCTCATCGGCGGGCCGGGTGGCGGCCTGGCGCTGGCGCACAGCCCAGGCGACGTCGAGGCCGGAAATATCGCCGACAGCAAAAGGCCCCATGGCGAAGCCGAAATCGTAAAGAACCTTATCCACCTGTTCGGGCAATGCCCCTTCATCAAGCAGAAAATAGGCCTGACGGGTGTATTTGTGATACATGCGGTTGCCGACAAAGCCGTCCGCGTTGCCGACCAACACGCCGACCTTGCCGAGACGCTTCGACAACGTCATCACCGAAGCGATGGTTTCCGGCGACGATTTTGCACCGCGCACGTTTTCCATTAACCGCATGATGTGGGCGGGGCTGAAAAAATGCGTGCCGATGACCTTGTCCGGGCGCGTCGTAGCGGCG
>JAZFSL010000380.1:0-6621 GCA_036446135.1 Rhodospirillales bacterium
TCGGCGACCCGGATGCCGTCGTTGAACGCATCAAGGGTGTCGCCCAATTCCCTGGCCGTGACCCCGTTATCGGCCAGCTTGACCCGGCTGGGGAAAATCCGGACTTCCGGCGCCCCCAGTTCAAGCCCCGGTTTGGGCCTGATTTGCGTACCATTGGCACGCGGCAGGGCCTTCTCTATCATTTGAACGGCGCCCAGTGAAACGTCCAGCACTTCTTCCAGATCGGGCCCGGAAATATTCATTTCGATGGACCTGGACCCGCCGATGCCGCGCCCGAACAGGGAGCGCTGTGAAATCAGGCCGAAGGTGCCGGGCTCTGAATAGACGGCTTTTTTGAGTATGGGAATCAACTCGCGAACCCGCGACGGGTCCTGGGCCGAAGCGCCCAAAAAGGTCCGGCCCCGTGAGGCGACAAAGAAAAACCGTTGAATTTTAGGCGGATCACCGGGTTTTGATACCGGACCGCTATTCTCGGCCAGCATGGGTATCACTTTGCTTTCAAATTGCCCGGCAATTTCCGTCGTCGTATCCAGGTTATATCCCGGCGGCGGAACGATAACCCCGAAGATCAGGTTGCGGTTGCCGTCCGGCAAATATTCCAGCTTCGGCAGTAACAAGAAGGTGACCAGCACCCCGGCGCCGCACAACGCCCCGACAACGCTAATGGCGAGCGACGGGCTTTTTGCCACGCGCCGGGTAAAGCTCAGGACAAAGTCAACGAAGGCCTTGGCAAAACCGTCCAACAGGCTCAACGGAATGCGCATGAAGCCCGTAATGGCCTTGATGAAGGGGTTTTTATCAAACCCGGTTTTTGTTCCCGGGGTTTCCAACAAGCGGTTGGATAACGCCGGTATAACGGTAATGGCGACCAGCAACGACAACATCACCGACACCGACAGGGCGACGGCGATATCCCTGAACAACTGGCCGACTTCCAGTTCCATTACCAGGATTGGGATGAACACCATGACCGTGGTCAGGGCCGAAACAAAAACCGCTGGCCAAACTTCCTTGGCCCCCCGGTAGGCGGCTTCCGAGCGCGACGCCCCCATTTCCCGGTGGCGATAGATGTTTTCCAGCACGACAATGGCGGCATCGACCACCATGCCGACGGCAAAGGCGATCCCGGCCAGCGAAATGACGTTCAAGGATCGTCCCATGGCCGCCATGGCGACGAAGGCGCCGACGATGGAAACGGGAATGGCCAGCGAGACCACCAACGTGGCGCTGGCAGAGCGCAAAAACAACAACAACATCAAGGCGGCCAGAGTGCCGCCGATGATGATGTTCTGTTGAACCAGATCGATGGACGAATTGATGTAAGTGGTTTCGTCATAGACTTGTCGCAGGCGCAGGCCCGCTTCCGGCAGGGCGTTTTTGTTGAGCTCGGAAATAGCGCCGCGAATGCCGCGCATGACTTCGATAACATTGGCGCCGGTCTCGCGCACGGCATTGATGGCGATGGCCGGTTGGCCGTTAAAGCGGATCGATGCCGTCGCTTCCTTGCTGACGAAATTGACCTCGGCAATGTCGCCGACCGTAACGCGGGCGACGGCGCCCGTCACCGGGTCGGTTTCAGACCGCAATACCACATTGCGGACATCATCCAGTTTTGAAAATTCGCCTTCCACCCGGACCACATAGCGGCGTTTTCCTTCATCGACATCGCCGGCGGAAAGGGACGTATTGGCGCCTCGAAGCGTCGCCAACACTTTGCTGACCGTCAGGCCATAGCGCGCCATGGCGTCGGAATTGACGACGACCTCCATTTCATCCAGTGCGCTGCCATAGACGTTGACGCGTGCGACCCCGTTGACCCGTTCGAGCTGGTCCTGAATGACGTCTTCAGCGAAATCACCATACGAATGAATGGGCTTGTCGTTGCCGGGTTTGCGGATGAGGACGATCCAGGTGATCGGGTTGTCGTCAGAACTGGCGGTGCGGATGGATGGCTCGTTGGCTTCTTCCGGATAGCCGGAAACCCGGTCGAGCCGGTTCGATACCAACAACATGGCTTCGGACATGTTGGTGCCGACGGCAAATTCCAGGGTGATGCGCGAACGCCCGTCCTGGGACTGGCTGAGGACCTGCTCCAGGCCCTTGATGCCTTTCAACTCTTCTTCCTGGCGGTTGGTAATTTCACGTTCGATTTCCGCCGGCGCAGCACCGGGCCAGACGGTGGAAAGGCTGATAATCGGTTTTCGCACGTCCGGCGTCAGCTGAATGGGGATTTTTGTTAATGCCAGCACGCCAAACATGATCACCATCAGTACGGCGGCGATTACGGCTACGGGCCGGGTGATGGAAACACGGATCAGGTTCATTGTCGGGTCAGCCTTTGACGGCAGAAGCGGGCGGCTTGAAGCGAACAGCCTGGCCGGGAATTAAACGCTCGTTGCCCCGAACCACCACCAAATCGGCAGGCTTAAGGCCGCCCAGTACGATAAAACGGGTGCCGACGGCCTCGCCCAGGCGCACCGGGCGGATCGTCGCCTTGCCGTCATCGACCAGGAATACAAGGTTGTTTCCCTTGCGGTTGAGAACGGCGTCCTTATGGACGGTGACGACGGTGCCATCGCGACCGCCGGGAAGGTGCAGGGTAACGCTCTGGTTGCTGGCCAGGCCTTTAAAGCCGCCGGAAAAGTCGGGGATGAAGCGCACCGTGCGGGTGCGGGTCTGGGTGTTTTCTTCCGGCACCACGGCGCGCACCCGGGCTTTAAATTTCTTCTTTCCGTTCAAAAAAGCCGACACCTGGGTGCCGGGGGTCAGGCCCGCCGTGCGGTTGGCGGGGACATCGGCTTCGATCTCCAGGTTGGCATCGTTGACAAGGGTCACTACGGGCTCGCCGGTCTGCACATAGGCGCCGAGTTCGATGTGGCGTTTTGAGACGACGCCGGCATAGGGGGCTTTGATGGTGGCGTAATCAAGCGTCGTCTTGCTGAGATTTTTGTTGGCCTTGGCGCGGGCCAGTTGGGCGGCGGCTTCGCGGGTCTGGCTTTCCGATACGGCGACTTCCTGTTTTTTGTCCTCAAGGCGGGCCTGAGAAAAAGCCGCCGACTTGATCAGGCGTTGAATGCGTTTCAGTTCCTGCCTACGCAGTTTGGTTGTGGCGTTTCTTGTCTTAAGGGCGGCGGCGTACTGATTGACTTCGGCCTTTTGCAGATCAAAACGCCATTGCAGCAGGTCCTTGACCAGCACCGCGATGACATCGCCTTTGTTGACGCGGTCGCCGACCTCAACCCGAACTTCGCCAACGGGCCCGTTGGTGCGCGCCGCCACGACGCCGGTTTGGCGCGCCACCAGTCTGCCGATCACGGGCACGGTCTGTTTTCTGGTTTCACTGATGACGGCATCAACCCCGACCTGAGAGGCGCGGGGTTGCTTGCCCGGTTTTTGTTGTTGGGCGGCGGGTGTTGCCATTTGCCAGGAAACCGACAACACGGCCAGCATTATCGCGACCGCGAGCACTGCCAATCGGTGTGCCGTCAACCAGGAGGGGTGAGATTTGTCCTTGATGTGAAGGCGGGCGCTTTTTTTCTTTGCAGACATGCCACCTGGGCTCCGTCAAGTTTTGGAAAATGGCTTAAAATAATAAAATGGACTGGACCGTCTAGTCCATGTTAGGGTAAGCTTTATTATTATGCAATGCATTTGATGAAAAAATTTACCCGAAACTAACCGTCAGGTTGAGTTCAGGTAACGCTTTCAGCAAGGCAACACTGTTGGATAATTAGTCATGGCCAAAGCAGCGACGGCGATAAAACTTCAAAATCCGGATGCGCTATCTGAAAAGGTTCAGGCCATTTTGCATGCCGGCGCCAGGGTGTTTCTTCAATCCGGTTATGGATCGGCATCCATGGACGCCATCGCCACCGAAGCTAATGTGTCCAAGCAAACCGTCTACAGCCACTTTGGCGCCAAAGACGCCTTGTTCGAAGCAATTATCGAAAACAAATGCGCCGAATTGCTGCGGCCGGCTTTTGAATCATTGGCCCCTACAAAAGACCCGGCTTCGAATTTAAAAGCCGTCGCCAGCCGGTTTATCGCCGTTATTCTGGCCTCTTCAAGCACGGCGTTGTTTCGGGTCATCGTTGCCGAAAGCGGGCGTTTTCCGGAACTGGCCGAGGCTTTCTACCGGGCCGGTCCGGAAACAGCAGTTAAAAACCTGGCCGGGTATTTGAAGGAACTGGACAATGCCGGGGCATTAAGCATTGAGGACGCGACGGCGTCCGCGCAACAGTTTTTCGCCCTGCTGAGGGGCGATTTGTATATGCGCCGTCTGTTGGACCTGACCCCTGAACCGACGGATAAAGAGATCAAGGCCGTCGTCGATCAGGCCGTATCCGCGTTCATGATAATTCATGCACCGAAATAATTTTTCCTCGTAAAAGCCCGCTGTGGTTGCCAGTATTATGAATTGGTGAGGATGAAATAGGTCAGGGGCTGATTTTGAGAATTCTCCTTATTATGGGCTTAAGCTTTTTGGCGCTGGCTAATAGCGCCGTCGCCGATATGGCCGGTCATGGGGGGATGGTGCGCGCGCTTGCCATTTCCCCCGATGGCGGCCGGGTGCTGAGCGGCAGTTTCGATTTCACCGCCCGGCTTTGGGATTTCGGCTCGCAGACCGAATTGGGCGTTCTCGATGAACACGCCGGTCCGGTGACCAACGTCGCCTTTTTGCCCGATGGCAAACGCGCCTTGACTGCTAGCGACGACAGGACAGCGATCCTTTGGGATTTAAAAACCCTCAAGCCATTAAAAAAATTCACCGGCCATGACCACAAGGTCATGGGGCTGGCGGTGTCGCCGGACGCGACCACCGCCGCCACTGGCAGTTGGGATAAAACGGTTCGCCTGTGGGATTTAGAAACCGGGGAGCAACTAAAAGTCCTGAAAAGCAAATCCCCGGTCAATGCGGTGGTGTTCGCCGAAGCGGGCAATAGCATCGTCGCCGGGGACCACGAAGGGAAAATCCGTATCTGGAATGCCAAAACGGGCCGCATCAAAGGTATGCTGGAAGGGCACTCACTGGGCATTACCCAGCTGGCCGTTTCTCCGGACGGGGGGCGCCTGTTGTCGGCCGGTATCGACAAGACGCTGCGGCTTTGGGATTTAAAACAAATGCGCTTGGTCCGTATCTACAAGGAACACTACGGCCAGATTTTCGCCGTCGCCTTTTCGCCGGATGGCAAATCGGCCCTGTCGGCGGGTCGCTACGGGATGTTAATTCAGTGGAATTTGCAGACCGGCGAGGTCATCCGCACCATCAAGGCGCATGAAAAAATAATCTGGGCCGTCAGCTATTCCCCGGACGGGCGCTTTGGTCTGACGGCCGGTTCCGATGAACGGGTTCATGTCTGGCACCTTGAAAGCGGTGACCAGATCGGGTTGACGGCGGAAGGCGATGACGAACCCAAGCCCTGGCTCGACAGTGACCACCTCGGTGCGCCGCTGTTCAAAAAATGTGCGCGCTGCCATTCCCTCAGCACCAATGGCCGCAGACGTTCCGGCCCACATTTGTCCGGGCTGTTCGGGCGTCCCGTGGGCTCGGTTGAAGGCTATAATTATTCGAAGGCGCTGATTGGCGCGAATTTCAAATGGAATGAAAAAACCCTGTTCCAGCTGTTCGACAAAGGTCCCGACATTTACCTGCCGGGAACGAAAATGCCTGTACAACGGGTTCCCAATGCAGAACAGTTGGTCCAGTTGGTTGATTACCTTAAACAACTGACAAAGCCCCAATAGTTAGAGACCGCCGATGACAACCCTTTTGTATTCCCATCCTATCTGTATCGAACACGACCCCGGTCGGGGGCATCCGGAATGTCCTGACCGTTTGCGTTCCGTAATGGCGGGCTTTGATGATGAGGATTTTTCCGGCCTTGAGAGGCTGGAAGCCCCGATTATTGACATGCAAGAGGTCGAACAGATTCACCAGCCCTTTTACATCGAGCAGATCCTTGAAAATAACCCCAAAGAAGGCCGCGTTCGACTGGATGCCGATACGGCCATGTCCCCGGCGTCGGTCGAAGCCTCGCGCCGTGCCGCAGGCGCCGTTTGTGACGCCGTCGATCAGGTTATGAAGGGCAAAGCGGATAATGCCTTTTGCGCCGTACGCCCGCCCGGACACCACGCCGAGTCAGGCAGCGCCATGGGCTTTTGCCTGTTCAATTCCGTCGCCATCGGGGCCATGCATGGGCGCGCCCGGCATGGACTGGACCGGGTGGCGGTGATCGACTTCGATGTTCACCACGGTAACGGCACCCAGCATTCCTTCGAACACGATGCAGGCCTGTTTTATGGCTCCAGCCATCAATGGCCCGCTTATCCGGGCACCGGTACTGAGGATGAAACAGGGGAATTTGACAATATCTGCAATTTCCAGATGGCGGCGGGCGAAGGCTCGGCGGCCTTCCGCAAGGGCTACGAAAACCGAATCCTGCCCGCCCTTCGGGCTTTCGACCCGGACCTGTTGTTGATCTCCGCCGGGTTTGACGCCCACGACCGCGACCCCTTGGCGCAAATTTGCCTGCAAACCGAAGATTATTCCTGGGTGACGGATGAATTAATGGCCGTCGCCGATGAATGTTGTGACGGCAGGGTCGTATCGCTGCTGGAGGG
>JAZFSL010000381.1:0-11074 GCA_036446135.1 Rhodospirillales bacterium
GGCTCCGCAACCTGTTCGGGGTGGTTATGCTGACGGGCATTTTCAGCCTGACGGCGGCGGTGTTGTACGTTGTCCTGGATGCCGTTGATGTCGCCTTTACGGAAGCCGCCGTCGGTGCCGGCATTTCGACGGTGTTGATGCTCGGCACCCTGGCGTTGACCAGCAGCGAAGAAAAAGCTTCCCCCAAGGGCCATCATTCTCCCTGGGCATTGGCCCTGGTGGTGGCGACGGGAATGGTGCTGATTTACGGCACCTTGGACATGCCGCCCTTTGGCGATCCGTCGGCGCCGATCCAGCACCACGTTGCGCCGCGTTATCTTGAGAAATCGTCGCAGGAAGTCGGCCTGCCCAATGTCGTCACCTCCATTTTGGCCAGCTATCGCGGCTACGACACGCTGGGCGAGGTGTTTGTGATTTTTACGGCGGCTTGTGGGGTTTTGCTGATCTTGGGCCGTCCACAAAAAGGCCGCCGGCGCTCGCCCCGCATCCAGGTCGGGGAAATGCGGACCGGCATGCGCCAGAACGTCATTTTGCGCGTCGTGTCGAAGCTGTTGATCCCGTTTATTCTTCTGTTTGCCCTGTATGTTCAGTGGCACGGCGATTTTGGCCCCGGCGGCGGGTTTCAGGCCGGGGTGATCTTTGCCTCGGGCTTTATCCTCTATGCCCTGATTTTTGATGTCGATACGGCTCGTACGATGCTGACATCCAAGGTGACACGGTTGATGTTGGCCTTGGGCGTGCTTTTGTATACCGGCGTTGGCATTGCCGGAATTTGGCTGGGCGGAAATTTCCTCAATTACTCCGTCCTGGCTCAGGAACAAACCGCCGGTCAGCACTTAGGCATTTTATTGGTCGAGTTCGGCGTCGGGCTGACCGTTGCCGCCGCGATGATTGCCATCTTTTTCACCTTTGCCCGTCAAGAGCATTAACAGGTTCATCGGATTATGGAATTTCCTGGACTGCTGAATTACTGGATCGTCGTGGTGTTGATGATGACGGGGTTTTATATCGTCATCGCGCAAGACAATCTGGTGAAAAAAATCGTCGGGCTGAACATATTCCAGGTCTCGGTTTTCGTTTTTTTCATCACCATGGGCAAGGTAACGGGCGGCACCGCCCCCATTCTGGCTGAGGGGATCACCACCTATTCCAACCCCCTGCCCCATGTCCTGATCCTGACGGCTATTGTCGTCGGGGTGGCGACTACGGCCCTGGGGCTGGCGTTTGTGATCCGTATCCGCGACGCCTATGGATCGATTGAAGAATTTGAAATCGAAGCCATTGAGCAGGAAGAAGACCGTTGAACACCGGCTTCCTTACGCCCCACTTGCCCGCCTTGCAGGTAGCGCTGGCGCTGTTGGCCGCGCCTATCTGTCTGATCGTGCGCCGGCCTGTGGTCGCCTGGATGATCGCGACGGTCGTGACCTGGGCCTTGCTTGGCGTTGCCTTGGCGATTTTGACTTTGGTGCTGAAAGACGGCCCCCTTGTTTATGCGCTGGGGGACTGGGCGGCGCCCTGGGGTATTGAGTACCGGATCGATACCTTGAGCGCTTTTATCCTCGTGCTGGTGACGTTGATCGGCGCCGTGGTCATGCCCTATGCCCGAACCAGCGTTGCCGCCGAAGTCGAAGAAGCCCGTATTTATATTTTCTACACCATGTACCTGCTTAACCTGGCTGGGCTGTTGGGGATTGTTATCACCGGGGATGTTTTCAACCTGTTTGTGTTTTTGGAAATATCGTCGCTGTCGTCTTATGTGCTGATCAGCTTGGGGTCCGACCGCCGGGCGCTGACGGCGGCATACCGCTATCTGATCATGGGGACCTTGGGGGCGACCTTCTACATCATCGGCGTCGGCATGATGTACATGATGACGGGGACCCTCAACATGTCCGACCTGGCGACCATCCTTCCCGCCGTCGCCGAGACGCGGACCATTCTGGTGGCGCTTGGCTTCCTCACCGTCGGCATCGGCCTCAAGGTAGCGATCTTTCCGCTGCATTTTTGGCTGCCCAACGCTTATGCCTATGCGCCGTCCGCCGTCACCGTGTTTCTGGCTGCCACCGGGACCAAGGTTGCCGTCTATACCCTGATGCGTATTTTCTTTACCGTCTTTGGCGGTGTCGAGGCTTTGGGCATTGGCGGCGTAAATGAATTGCTGGTCGTGCTCGCCTTCTTCGGCATGGTCACCGGTTCCGCCGTCGCCATTTATCAGACCAACGTCAAACGATTGCTGGCCTATTCTTCCATCGCCCAAATCGGCTACATGATTTTGGGTATCGGCATGGCCACGGTCACCGGTTTGGCCGGGTCCATCATCCATTTGTTCAATCACGCCTTGATCAAGGGCGGTTTGTTCATGGCCATCGGCTGCATCGCTTATCGGATCGGTTCGGTCAACCTTGAAGATTTTGACGGCTTGGGCAAGCGCATGCCGCTGACCATGGCGTCCTTTGTCGCCGGCGGGCTGAGCCTGATCGGGGTGCCGCTGACGGCGGGGTTCATTTCCAAGTGGTATTTGATTCAGGCGGCCATCGAAAAAGGCTGGTGGGTGGTTGTCGGTTTTATCCTGTTCACGTCGATGCTGGCGATTATTTATATCTGGCGGGTGGTTGAGGTCGCCTATTTCCGCCCGCCCCTGGCCGGGAACGAAACCGTCAGCGAAGCGCCGCTTTCCATGCTGGTGCCGACATGGATTTTGATCGGTGGGTCTATCTACTTCGGCATTGACGCCACCCGCACCCTCGACGTCGCCATCGGGGCGGCTGAAAGCTTGTTGGGGGGGGTGCAATGACGCTGACGCAGCTCATTCTGTTCAGCGTGCTGACGCCGTTTATTGCGGCCATGGTAATTCCGTTGTTCGGGCGCACGCCCAATATCCGCGAGGCCGTGTCCCTTGCGGCGGGCGGCATTCTTGTTTTTCTGGTTGCGTCGCTTTATCCCGTTGTCGCTGGCGGAGGTACGCCCAGCGTCGAGATACTCGAAATGCTGCCGGGCCTCGGCATCGTTTTCACGGTCGAGCCCTTGGGCTTCATATTTGCCGGTATCGCCAGTTTTCTTTGGCTGGTGACGACGATTTATTCCATCGGCTATATGCGCGGCCACGACGAGCAAAACCAGACCCGGTTTTACGCTTTCTTCGCCGTTGCGTTAGGTGCGGCCATTGGCGTCGCCTTTGCCGGTAATATGCTGACGCTGTTTTTATTCTATGAAGTATTGACGCTGTCGACCTTCCCGCTGGTGACACACAATGGCGACGAAAAAGCCAAACGCGCCGGGCGCGTGTATTTAGGCATCCTGCTCGGCACCTCCATCGCCTTTCAGCTCACCGCCATTATCTGGACCTGGTCGCTGGCCGGGACGCTGGATTTCACCCAGGGCGGCATTTTGTCGGACAAGGCCGAAGGCCTGCCTGTGGCCATCTTGCTGGGGCTGTACGCATTTGGCATCGGCAAGGCGGCGTTGATGCCATTCCACCGCTGGCTGCCCGCCGCCATGGTCGCGCCGACGCCGGTGTCGGCGTTGCTGCATGCCGTGGCCGTGGTCAAGGCAGGGGTGTTTTCCGTGGTTAAAGTGGTTGTCTATATCTTCGGTATCGATTTCCTGTTTGCCGTCGGCGCCAGCCAATGGCTGCAATATGTTGCCGCCGGAACAATATTAATTTCGTCGTTGGTCGCCATGACCAAGGACAACCTAAAGGCCCGGCTGGCCTATTCCACCATCAGCCAGCTTTCCTACATCGTCTTAGGCGCGATGCTGGTAACGGACCTGTCGATTATCGGTGGCGGTATGCATATCGCGACGCACGCCTTCGGCAAGATCACGCTGTTTTTCTGCGCCGGCGCCTTCATGGTTGCCGCCCACAAGACCGAAATCAGCCAGATGCATGGTATCGGCAAGGCAATGCCCTTTACCACGGCGGCGTTTTTGATCGGCAGCCTGTCGATCATCGGCCTGCCGCCGTTTGGGGGCTTGTGGAGCAAATGGTATCTGGCTATGGGGGCGTTGGAAGCAGACCAGTTGGTGATGGTCGGTGTGCTGATGGTGAGTTCGTTGTTGAGCGTCGCTTATTTGTTGCCGATCCCCATACGCGGTTTTTTCTCAAGCCCGGATGAAAACCCCACGGTGGAAGCCATCCATGACCATGACCCGGAACACGACCACACTCACGACCTAGACCAGCCCAGGGGAATCCGGGAAGCCCCCCTACCCTGCCTGATTGCCATCGGGATTACGATAACGGGGTGTTTGGTATTATTTTTCTTCCCCGAGCCGGTTTTTGACCTTTTGCAGCAAATCGTCGTGCCATAGAGATAAAAGACCATGACTGATAAGAAAAAAACCAAGGCGCGCAAAAAAGCCCCCAAGGCGCCGGTATATGAACACCTGTTCGACAACCCCCTGAACGTCAAACGGACGATTTATGCGCTTTTCGCCGTTAGCGGCATTTTGTTCGTTCTGGACTTCTTTGTTGATCGTCACGTCGATCACCCGTGGGAAGGCATGTTTGGTTTTTATGCCATTTATGGATTTGTCGCCTGTGTGGTGCTGGTGCTGGTGGCCAAGGAATTACGCAAGCTATTGATGCGGGGCGAGGACTATTACGATGAATAGCATCGCCCCCTTCCTGATATTTTATATCGGCGCGCTGGCGGCCGGGCTGACGCGTGGGCCGGTGCGCTCGGCGGTCATGTTAGCGGTGCCCCTGATCGGCGCCTACAACGTTTATACCTTGACCCCGGACGTGGGTATTTCATTCGCCATCTTCGACTATACCCTCGATCTGGTCGCCGTTGACCGGCTGAGCACCCTGTTTGGATATCTGTTCCACTTGGCAGCTTTCCTGGCCGTCATTTTTTCGTTGCACGTTAAAGATACTGGCCAGCACGTTTCCGGCATGTTGTATGCCGGCAGTGCACTGGGCGCTGTTTATGCCGGGGATATGATAACTCTGTTCCTGTTCTGGGAAATGCTGGCGGTAACGTCGGCCTATCTGGTGTTGGCGGGCAACACCAAACGCGCCCAAGGCGCGGCCATGCGTTATCTTTTGGTCCAGGTTCTTTCCGGGGTCATGCTTCTGGCCGGGGTGTTGATCCGTTTTCATGTCACCGATACCACGGCATTTGGGCCTATCGGCCTTGGCGATCCTGCGACGCTTGGCGGGTTCGGGACGTGGTTGATCTTTATCGCCTTCGGGATCAAGTGCGCGTTTCCGTTGCTGCATAACTGGCTGACCGACGCCTATCCGGAATCGACCCCCACCGGCACCGTGTTTTTGAGCGCCTTCACGACAAAGGTCGCCGTCTATGCCCTGGCCCGGAGCTATGCGGGCACCGAAATTCTTGTCTATATCGGCGCGACCATGGCCATGTTCCCGATATTCTTCGCCGTCATCGAAAACGACCTGCGCCGGGTGTTAGGGTACAGCCTGATCAACCAGGTCGGGTTCATGGTTGTGGGTATTGGCATCGGCACCAATCTAGCCATCAACGGCGCCATCAGCCACGCGTTTAACGATGTTATCTTCAAGGGCCTGTTATTTATGTCCATGGGGGCTGTGCTCTACCGGACCGGCAAGATGAACGGCTCGGACCTGGGCGGGTTATACCGGTCCATGCCCAAGACGACGGTGCTGTGCATCGTCGGGGCCGCATCGATATCAGCGTTTCCGCTGTTTTCCGGGTTCGTGTCGAAATCCATGGTCATGGTGGCGGCGCTGGAAGAAGGCCACACGACCGTCTGGCTGGCGTTGCTGTTCGCGTCGGCAGGGGTTTTCCATCATGCCGGGATTAAAATACCGTTCTTTGCATTCTTTGCCCACGATTCAGGTATCCGCTGCAAGGAAGCGCCAACCAACATGCTGATCGCCATGACACTGGCCGCCATCATTTGCATTTTCAACGGATCGTACCCGTGGGTGCTCTATTCAATGTTACCGTTCCCGGTTGATTATGCGCCCTACACGGCGGCCCATGTGCTGACGCAAAGCCAGTTGTTGTTCTTCTCGGCGCTGGCGTTTTGTGTGTTGAAGCTGACCGGGCTTTACCCGCCGGAACTGCCCGGCATCAATATCGATGCGGAATGGTCCTATCGTCGCTTTCTGCCCCGCACCACGGCCTGGCTGGTGCGCACGTTCGCCCCCGTCGACAGGGCAATTCGCCAAGGATTTTTGGGCAAGGTCGGGTCCATCATCAATGCTGTCTTCCAGTACACCAGCCCCAAAGGAGCCTTGGCCCGCACGATTACTGCCGGCAACATGGTGTTTTGGGCGATAACGATGCTGGTGGTTTATCTGGTGATGTATCTGATTTAGGCGGGACTTTAACCGCCCAAAAATAAACGCCCGACTTCGGGGTTGGCCAGCAGTTCGTCACCGGGACCGGCGATGGCGGTTTCGCCGGAGACCAGCACATAGCCGATGTCGGCAAATTCCAGACCCTTCTTGGCGTTCTGCTCAACCATGATGATGGTCTTGCCCTCATTGTTTTGCAGGTCGTCGAGGATTTCGAACACCATGTCGATGAACCGGGGCTCAAGCCCGATGGACGGCTCATCGACCAGCAAAATTTCCGGGTCCATCATCAGGGCGCGGGAAATTTCCAGCAACCGCCGTTCGCCACCGGATAAAACCTTGGCCTGGTGCGTGCGGCGTTCGGCCAGGCGGGAGTATTTGGCAAAAATTGTTTCTGCCTTTTCCTTGGCCTGATCGGGCTTGTCCATCAAAAAGCCGCCCATCCACAAATTTTCCTCGACCGTCATGTTGGGGAATACGGATTTATCCTGAAGAATATAGGCAATGCCCGAATTTTTGAGCTTTTCGCTGGATGATAGGGCGGTGATGTCTTCTTTCTCGTCACCGTCGCCGACCAGGATTTTGCCGCTGAAAATATTGGTGAAGCCGAATATGGAATGCAGGATGGTCGACTTGCCGGCGCCATTGGGGCCGATCAGGCAAAGCGACTGTTTGCGCGCCACCTGCAAATTGAAATCATGCAGGATTTCCATTTGGCCGTACCCGGCTTTGAGATTTTCAATCGTGACATAAGGCGCGTTGTTGGCCAGGCTGGCGATTTGTTCCAACGGCACGTTTACGGCCATGGCTTTGGCCTGGCGGGTAACTTCCTCTACCGAAATAACCGATTCCGTATCGATGTCGTGATAGCCGGTGGCTTTTCCTTTCTGGGATTCGTTTGTATCAGCCATTAGCGATCTTCCGTTTCGAGGTGGCCGCCAAGATAGGCTTCGATGACCCGCTCGTCATTCTGGATTTCATCCGGCGTGCCGTGGGCCAATATCCGTCCGTTGGCCATGCAATAGACATTATCGGCCAGGCTCATAATCACCGGCATGTTGTGTTCGATGACAAAAAGCGTAATGCCCATTTCCGTGGTCGCGCGCCTGAGGCGGTCGATCAACCCATTGATCAAGGTCGGGTTGATGCCTGCCGTCGGTTCGTCCAGCAACAAAATCTCGGGCTCGTTCATCAGCGCCATGGCAAATTCGAGAAGCTTTTGCTGGCCAAAGGACAAATCACCCGAAATCAAATGCCGCTTGGAATAGAGCCCGACAAATTCCAAAAGGCGTTCGGCCTTTTCCGTCGACTCCGGCGGATGCGGCTTGAACATGGATGAATAGGTTTCCGTGCTGTGCGGCATGGAAATCAGCATGTTCTTGACGCAATCCATCTTGGAGTAAATACGCGTTTGCTGGAACGTCCTGAGCATTCCCAGCCGGGCGATTTCCGGCACCAGCATGTCGGAAATTTCCTGGCCCTTGAACTTGATCGTGCCATCATCAATGGGATGGTAGCCGACGATGGAATTAAACAACGTCGTCTTGCCCGACCCGTTGGGGCCGATCAGGCCGGTGACACGCCCTTTCGGCACTTCAAGGGTAATGTCCGAATTGGCAATAACACCGCCGAACGATTTCGAGACATTGCTGACTTCGATTAACACGCTCATTGGGCGGCCTCGGTTTCTTCATTGGCGACGACATTTTTATCGACGGTCAGGCCAAATCTTTCCGGCCACTTTTCCTGCGCCCAACCCATAAGGCCCTGTTGGAAGAAAACCACCAAAATGATGATAAACCCACCCAGCGCCACCCATTGCCAACCCAGCATGTAGGTCCAGGTGACTTCCTTGAAGGCATGAAACAGCGTTGCGCCGACAACCGGACCCCAGAGCGTGCCCTTGCCGCCCAACAGGCACATGACGACCATGAAAATACCGAAAGTGACGGTTGGGAAAGCAACTTCCAAAGGTTCAATAAAGCCAATCATGTTGCCGAAGACGGCGCCCGAGCTGCCCAAGAAGAAAGCCGCGATCGCCCAGCCGACGCTTTTGTAGCGCATGGTGTGAATGCCCATGGCCTCGGCCTTTTCTTCATCGTCGCGAATGGCGTTAGCGGCCAGCCCGAAGCGGCCTGAATAGAGCCATCTTAAAAAGGCGAAGGTGGAGACCGCCAGCACGAAGATAATGGTATAGAAGAAAAGTGAGCGGTCATCAGGCTCGCCGGGATACACCGGCAAGGCAATGCCGCCGCCACCGCCAACGTATTCCCAGGCGCCGACCAACTCACCGGCGGCCAACGTAAAGCCCAAGGTGCCGATGGCGAAATACGGCCCGCGCAGGCCAAACACCACCCAACCGAAAATCACCGCGAAGACGACCGACACACCAGCCGCCGCAATGATGCCCAAACCTAAGCCGGTGAAATACTGCTCAGGCGTTAAATCGATTCTTATTCCGCCGGATGCTGAGGTGTAGGAAGCGACATCGATATAAAGCCCGATTTGAACCAACGCACAGGTATACATGCCGACGCCGAAAAAGAAGATATTACCGAGCGAGTTGTAGCCCATCTGGCCGCCGAGAATATCCCAGGTCAGCGCAAACAAAATCATCAGCCAAAGGACGGTGATCTGGAAAATAAAATTCGGAAATACGAACGGCGCCAGAATTCCTGCCGCCAGAATACCGACGTACAGGAGGACTTTTTGTTGTCCGAGGCTCATTGAACTGCCTGCCGGTGTCTACGTTGTTGAATTTGCCGCCACACCAGCACCGCGACCAA
Source organism: Rhodospirillales bacterium (assembly GCA_036446135.1). Lineage (GTDB taxonomy): Bacteria > Pseudomonadota > Alphaproteobacteria > Rhodospirillales > Casp-alpha2 > Casp-alpha2. The sequence continues at coordinate 9,079 of JAZFSL010000381.1, forward strand.
AAGGCCGACCACGGCAAACTGTTGTAATTCGGCGCCGAAAACGAACCCGGCGTACAATTCCGCACCGCCAAGGCCGAGCCCGGCGATGATCACGCCCGGAAGATTGCCAAGGCCCGCTGCGGTAACGATTACGAACGAGCGGATCGAATACCCAATGCCGAAGAACGGCTGAATAACCCAGATCATCGCCACCAAAGCGCCGGCGGCGCCACAGATGGCGGCGTTGAGGGCAAAGGTAAACGCATAAATCCGTTCCGTATCGATGCCCATAACCTTGGCCGCGCGCGGGTCCTGCGCGGTGGCCCGGATAGCTTGGCCCATACGGCTAAATTTCATGAAGCTGATGACGATGGCGGCCAGGATTGCTGCCAAAACAAGAGCAATAAACTTGATGGTGGCGACGGTGACCATGCCGCCGAAAAAGTCATTAATGGCGAAATTAGACTCTGCGATCTGCACCTCCGGCCCGAAGGCCAGATTCAATAGCTGGGAAATAACCAGCGCCAGCCCGAAGGTTGCCAACAAAGACGTAAACAGATCCTTGTTGATAATCCGGCTGATAATAGTGATGTAAACGAGCCAACCGAAACCGAACATCAACACAATAGCGATCGGCAAGCCCCAGAACGGATGAACACCCAAGGTCGTCAGAAACCAGGCGATATACCCGCCCATCATGACAAGATCACCCTGGGCCAGGTTTTTGACGTTCATCACCCCCCACACCAGCGCCAGGCCATAGGCCATCAAGGCAAAGATGGCGCCAATGAAAAGCCCGTCCAGCAACAGCTGGACATTGAGCAAAGGTGCCTGGATGAGTAGGGATATATTATCCAGCATCAGCGAGATGCCTCCGTATTATCGAAAAAAAATCTAAAGAAACTGCCGCCCCCGCCTGTCGACGGGAGCGGCCAGTTATATGTCTTACTGCACCATTCAGGGTGTCAGTTAACCGAGCTTATTTCCGCGGCCAGTTGACTTTGCTGGACGCCCACTTCAGCGGCGCAACAACGTTCAATTTGCCTTTCTGGATTTGGCGAAGCACCATCGGCTTGGCAATGTTGTTGCCGGCCTTCGAGAACTTGATGTTGCCATAGAACGTTTTCATGTTGGTTTTGGTCAACGCGACACGAATCTTTTCCGTGTCGAAGGAATTGGCGCGCTCAAACGCGTCTTTCCAGACCAGAACCGCAGCGGTTGCCTGAGCCGACTGATAGGGAACGTTCTTGTACCCGTCATAGGTTTTCTTGAACAACTTGTCATAGTCCCCGGCTGTACCGAAGGCTTTACCCTTGTAGCTAAGCGTTTCCGCCCACTGGGTCGGGCACAGGAAGTCGTTGGTGGAAGCGCCGAACTTCTTGATGATCTTGGCCGCTTCACAGTGGGTCATGCCGATCATCGGAACTTTGATCTTCATTTCCTTGATCTGGCGCGCAGCCGTTGCCGCACCTTTTGAATGGCCGGAAATAAGCAGCAGGTCGGGCTTGAGCGCCTTGACCTTGGTCAGAGTCGCAGCCATGTCGCTCAAGTCACGCGGAAGCTTGTCATCGATAACGGCTTTCATGCCGTATTTTTTCATGTCGTCAAGAACACCGGCACGTATGTCGAGCGAAAAAGGATCGTTTTCAACAGCAATGGCAACCCGGACGCTGGAGGGTTTCTTGCCGGCCTTTTTGGCCATTTGGGCCGCCAGGGCGACGGTGCTGGCGAGATACTGCTCAGACGTCGAGAGGACCGCAAAGATATACTTGTAGCCTTTGTTGAACAGCGAACGGGACGCGCCTTCGGCTTCGACCATGGGGATTTTGTATTTTTCCGTGATCGGCGCCAGCGCCTTGGTAGTCGCCGAGCTGTAGGGACCCAAGAAGTATTTAACGCCGTCCTGCTTGATCAGGCGTTCGGCCAGCTGGGCCGTGCGCAAGGGGGTCGATTCATCATCGTAATAGATGATTTTAAGTTGATAGGCCTTGCCACCGACTTTGACGCCGCCGGTTTC
>JAZFSL010000382.1:0-2258 GCA_036446135.1 Rhodospirillales bacterium
ACGGCCCGCTCGGCGTCTTCGCTCTCGCCGATGCAGATTTTGGTTTCAACGATACGATTTTTTTCAGAATTAACGATCACCCTGCCGACGATTTCCTTGTTGGGAATGGTGATCTGCTCACCGTCCTGGCCAATAAGCTTTGTATAGGCAAGCGTGATATCCTCGACCACGCCCGAGGTATCGTGATTGACGGTGATGGTGTTTCCCACCGCGAAGGGCCGTGCCAGAATGATTGATAAACCGGCCCCGTAATTTGACAACGGCCCCTGAAGTGCCATCGTCGCGCCAAACGCCGAAGCGCCCGCCAGTGCGATCAGCGGCGCGATGGATATTCCAAAGTTGCCCAGCGTGATGATCACCATAAAGATGACCGCCACCACCTTGATAAAATTGCCGAGAAAACGCCCAAGGGTTGGGTCTACGTTCTTGGCGTCAAGAAGCCCCACGACCTTGCGGCCAGCCCAGCCAGCGGCCTTGAGGCCGATGAACAGGAAGAACAGGGCGCCCAGAAACTGGAACCCATAAGTAATGGCAAACTCGATGAGCGCGTCAACCCAACGGGACACGGTCTCGACTTGTTGACCGACAACGTCTCCGACCTGCTTTTCCACGATGCGACATCCCAGGAAGCTGATTATTTCTCTTTAGTTTGGACTTAATGTAACTTGCAATCTCTAACAGTATAGGGAGTCCGCTTCTGGAAATCTTGTTGAAATCGGGCCTGGGGATCTTTTTTTTCGATGCTGGATGACGCCGAAAACACTGATTATCGGACTCCACCTGCCAAACAGCGGCATCCAGTGGATGTTCGCTCGGGGTTGCCGCCTCACCCCCTCAGCACGTCGATGATTTTGGTTTCGTTGAGCTCATCGACGCCATCGTCTGCGAGCTTTTGAAACGCCTCGCGGGCGGCATCGCCAAAGGGCGTTTGCTGGCCCAGCTTGTCGGCCAGCTTGAGGGCATAGAGAACATCCTTGAGCCGCAGTTTCCCGGAAAAGGTAATATCCCGGTCATGGCCGCCGTCGGCCATGCGCTTGGTCGTTCGGATGACCTGGCGGCTGGCGGCGGCGCCCCGGCCGAGGGCTTCAGCCACTTGCTTCGGGTCAAGCCCGGCCTTTTCGGCCATCGCCATGCCTTCCGCTGCGCCGGCAATCTGCACCGCCCCTATCAGGTTAACCATCAGCTTATAGGCCGTGCCGGCGCCGATGGGGCCGAAATGGATGATTTCGGTGGAAAACGCGTCCAGAAATGATTGCGCTTTTTTCAAGTCACCGTCATCAGCACCGACCAGCAAGGTCAGGGCGCCGGCCGCGGCTTGTTCCGGGACGCCCGTCACCGGACAGTCGATATACTGCCAGCCTTTTTTGGCGGCGATGCCTGACAGTTCCAGCACCCAGTCATGGGACAGGGTCGAACATTCAATGGCCAAGGGGGAAGGGGGTGTTTCGGTTGCAAACACCCCGTCATCGCCGAGCCAAATCGCAGCCGAAGCTTCGTCGTCGGCAACGATAACAATCACCGCATCCGCACCCGTGGCGGCTTCTTTAGGGGTGGCGGCGAGCTTGGCCCCACGCCCGACAAGGGCCTCGGCCTTTTCAGCCGTGCGGTTGTATACGGACAGGGAATGCCCGGCGCTCAATAGGCAGCCTGCCATGCCGCTACCCATGTTGCCGGTGCCGATGAACGCAACCTTGGTCGTTTCCTGGGCCATTACATATCCAGCACACACCAGACCGGCGTGTGGTCCGATGGCTTTTCCTTGCCCCTGGGTGTCTTGTCGATGCCGGCGTCAATCAATGTGTCGGCGGCCTGGGGCGATAGCAGCAGATGATCGATCAGCAAACCGTTGTCCTTGGGCCAGGCGCCGCGCTGGTAATCCCAATAACTGTAAAGGCCGGGGTTGGTGTGAAAGGCCCGCAACGCGTTGGTCAGGCCTAGGTTTATGAGCTGGCGGAAACGCCCCCGGCTTTCCGGGCGGCACAACGCATCATCGACGAACCCGGCCGGATTATATACGTCGCTATCGGTGACGCAGATGTTGTAATCACCTCCGAGCACAAAGGCGTCTTCGGTTTTTAACAAGTCCTTCGTGTGGGCAAGCAGCCGGTCCATCCAGGCCAGCTTGTAGAGGAATTTTTCGGAATCTTTGTCGTCTTCGTCGCGGGTCGGGTTGCCGTTGGGAAGATAGATGGAACCAACCCGCACGACGCCGCCCGAATTAGTCGTTACCAACGCCTCGATATAGCGCGCCTGTTCGT
>JAZFSL010000383.1:0-8504 GCA_036446135.1 Rhodospirillales bacterium
AGAGGTCGCGCTTGGCGGTATGGTCGGGACACGCCGGATAGCCCGGCGCCGGGCGGATGCCCTGATAGGCTTCGCGGATCAGGGCGTCGTTTTCCAGCGTTTCGTTTTCCGCATAGGCCCAGAATTCGCGTCTGACCCGTTCGTGCAAACGCTCGGCGAATGCTTCGGCCAGCCGGTCGGCAAGGGCCTTTAATAGTATGCCGCTGTAATCGTCATGGTCGGCTTCGAAAATTTTCAGCTGTTTTTCAATGCCGATCCCGGCGGTAACGGCAAAGCCGCCGAGATAATCTTCGACGCCACTATCCCCCGGCGCGACGAAATCGGCCAGGCAATGATTTGTCCGCCCGGCCTCTTTCTGCATCTGCTGGCGCAGGAAATGAATGGTGGCAGCGGGAGAATTGCGCTGGTCGGTAGCATAGATTTCGACATCGTCATGGTTGACCCGTGTTGCCGGAAAAAACCCGATGACGGCCTGGGCGGTCAGCCATTTTTCAGCGACAATGCGGTCCAGCATGACGCCCGCGTCGGCAAACAACGTGCGCGCCGGCGGGCCCAGCTTTTCGTCATCCAAAATCGCCGGATAGACGCCGTTCATTTCCCAGGTGCGGAAAAACGGCGTCCAGTCGATATAGGGAACCAGTTCGGACAAGTCATAATCGTCAAACACCTTAAGCCCCAAAAATGTCGGCTTGGGCGGTGTGTAGCCAGCCCAGTCGATATCGGCGGCGGCGTTTCTGGCGTCATCAAGAGAGGCTCTTTTACCGTCTTCGGCGCGCGCATTGTGGCGTTCGCGAACGGCGTCGTATTCGTCGGCGATGTCTTTGACAAAAGCCGGTTTGGTCCTGTCGCTCAACAGGTTCGATACCACGCCGACAGCGCGTGACGCATCCAGCACATGGATCACGGGGGCGTCGTAATTGGGGTCGATCTTGACCGCTGTATGGGTCTTGGACGTCGTCGCGCCGCCGATCAGCAACGGTATCTGAAGGTTTTCGCGCTGCATTTCGGCGGCCACCATGGCCATTTCTTCGAGGCTTGGCGTGATCAGCCCGCTGAGGCCGATGACGTTGGCGTTTTCGTTTTTGGCCGTTTCAAGAATATCGGCATAGGGCACCATGACGCCAAGATCGATGACCTCGTAGTTGTTGCACTGAAGCACGACGCCGACGATGTTTTTGCCGATGTCGTGGACATCGCCCTTGACTGTGGCCATGACGATCTTGCCCTTGGTCCGGGTTTCGGCGTCTTTCTCGGCTTCCAGATAGGGCAGCAAATAGGCCACGGCCTTTTTCATCACGCGCGCCGATTTCACCACTTGCGGCAGGAACATCTGGCCCGACCCGAACAGGTCGCCGACGACGTTCATGCCGTCCATCAGCGGGCCTTCGATAACCTCAACCGGGTGGGTGGCGGTCTGGCGGGCTTCTTCCGTGTCGTCTTCGATGAATTCGGTGATGCCCTTGACCAGGGCGTGGCTCAGGCGCTCGGACACACTGCCTTCGCGCCATGCCAAATCGTCGCCGGTTTCGCGCACCTGGCCTTCGGCCTGATCGGCGATTTCCAGCAATCGCTCGGTGGCGTCGTCGCGGCGGTTGAAGACGGCGTCTTCGATGCGGTTGCGTAAGTCGACCGGCAAGTCGGCATAGACCGCCAGCTGCCCGGCGTTGACGATGGCCATATCGAGGCCTTTTTTGATGGCGTGGTACAAAAACACCGAATGCATGGCTTCACGCATGGGATTGTTGCCGCGAAACGAGAACGACATGTTGGAAAGCCCGCCGGATGTCTGTGCATGGGGCAGGGCATTTTTGATTTCTCCGACGGCCTCGATGAAATCACGGGAAAAATTGTTGTGTTCGGTCAGGCCCGTGGCGATGGGGAAAATGTTGGCGTCGAAGATAATATTTTCCGGCGCCATGCCGACGGTGTCGGTGAGAATTTTGTAGCTGCGCGTACAAATCTGAACCATGCGCTCGAAACTGTCGGCCTGGCCATTTTCGTCAAACGCCATGACCACCACGGCAGCGCCATAACGAAGCACTGTTTTGGCTTGCTCGATAAAGGCGTCTTCGCCTTCCTTGAGGCTGATGGAGTTAACCACGCCCTTGCCCTGGATGCATTTCAGGCCGGTCTCGATGATCGAGAACTTGGACGAATCGATCATCACCGGCACCCGCGAGATATCCGGTTCGGACGCGATCAGGTTGAGGAACGTCTGCATGGCGTCGGCGCCGTCGAGCATGGCGTCGTCCATATTGATATCGATGACCTGGGCGCCGCCCTCGACCTGGTTGCGGGCGATATCGAGGGCTTCGTCGAACGCGCCTTCGCGGATCAGGCGGGCGAACTTGGCCGAGCCCGATACGTTGGTGCGCTCGCCGATGTTGACGAACCCGGTAACGTCGTCGATGTGCAGTGGTTCCAGACCCGACAGACCCAGGCGGTGCGTGGCCGCCGGAATGGCGCGGGGTTGGACGCCGTCAACGGCGGCGGCAATGGCGCGAATGTGGTCCGGCGTTGTGCCGCAACACCCGCCGACCATGTTGACCAAACCGCTGTCAGCAAGCTCGCCCAATTGCTCGGCCATGTAGTCGGGCGTGTCGTCATAGCCGCCAAATTCATTGGGCAGGCCGGCGTTAGGATAGACGCTGATGTTGATGTCGGCGACGGCGGCGATTTCCTGAATGTGCGCGCGCAGGTCTTTGGCGCCGAGCGCGCAATTGAACCCGACGCTGATCGGATTGACGTGCGCGACAGAATGCCAGAAGGCTTCCGGCGTCTGGCCAGACAGCGTGCGCCCCGACGCGTCCGTAATGGTGCCCGACACCATCACCGGCAGGGTTATCTCGTAGTCGTCGAAGTATTTCAAAATGGCGAAAATCGTCGCCTTGCAGTTCAGCGTGTCAAACACCGTTTCCGCCAGCAACAGATCGGCGCCACCTTCGACCAGGCCGTGGATGGCTTCGGTGTAGGCATCGACCAGTTCATCAAAGGTGATGTTGCGAAAGCCGGGGTCGTTGACGTCGGGCGAGATCGACGCCGTGCGGTTGGTCGGCCCCAGTGCGCCGGCGACAAAGCGAGGTTTGTCCGGCGTTTTGGCGGTGGCCGCGTCGCAGGCCTCGCGGGCGATTTTGGCGGATTGGAAATTCAGTTCATAGGCCAGTTCATCGAGCCCGTAATCGGCTTGCGAAATGCGGGTCGCGTTGAAGGTGTTGGTTTCGACGATGTCGGCGCCGGCATTGAGAAAGTCCGAGTGGATTTTTCCGATCACGTCCGGTCGGGTCAAAGACAACAGGTCGTTGTTGCCCTTGAGGTCGGAGCGATGATCGGCAAAGCGTTCGCCGCGAAAACTCGCTTCTTGCAGATTTTCCGCTTGAATCATCGTGCCCATGGCGCCGTCGAGCACTAAGATGCGTTGGCCGAGCAGTTTTTCGATAGAAGCCGTGGTCATCTCTCACCTTGTGCGCGGACACCGAGAATATGGCAAATGGCGTATACAAGGTCAGCCCGGTTCATGGTGTAAAAATGAAATTCATTAACGCCTTGGGCATGTAGCGCCCGGCATTGTTCGGCGGAGACGCTGGCGGCGACCAATTTACGGGTTTCCGGGTCATCATCAAGGCCAGTGAAAAGATCCGCCATCCATTCCGGTATAGTGGTTCCGGACTTGGCGCTGAAGTTAGCGATGGAAGCGAAATTGCTCACCGGCAGGATGCCCGGAATGATCGGCGCGGTGATACCAACCGCCCTGGCCTTGTCGAGAAACCGCAAGTATACGTCGGTGTCGAAAAAGAACTGGGTGATGGCCCGCGACGCCCCGGCGTCGAGCTTGCGTTTCAGGTTATCGATGTCGGCGTCGGGGTTGGTCGCTTCCGGGTGGGTTTCCGGATAAGCGCCGACGCTGATCTCGAAATCGGCGACCTTTTTCAGCCCCGCCACCAGATCGGATGCATAGGCGTACCCACCGGGGTGGGGAAGGTAGTGGTCTTGTCCTTGCCCCGGGGATTCAGGCGCATCGCCGCGCAAAGCGACGATGTGCTTGACTCCGGCGTCCCAGTAACCTTTGGCGATTTCATCTATTTCGTCCCGCGTCGCGCCGACGCAGGTCAGATGCGCCGCCGGTTCCATGTCCGTTTCCTGGCGGATGCGGTAGACGGTGGCGTGGGTTCGCTCGCGCGTCGAGCCACCGGCGCCATAGGTGACGGAGACATAAGACGGGCGTAGTGGCGCCAAACGCTGGATACTGCTCCAAAGGGTCTCTGTCGCCTTTTCCGTATTCGGCGGGAAAAATTCGAACGACACGCGGACGTCATGGGGCAGGGGCGCCGCGATAGACAGATGAGGGCTGGAAGGAGATTGCTCGGTCATGGTCAGGTTTCCGTTTCGGCATTTTCCGCCGCGCATAGTAATGTAGGCAAAGGCGACTTGTTGGGTATAAAGCGCAAGGCTGCATAACTACATAACGATATCTTTATATTGAAATATTAATTCTGTCAAATGGAATTTCGGCCCGTGTTCCATTATAGATGAAAACGCTTCTTGATTTCTTTGTTGCGATACGTAGCCTGTACGGCCTGTGTCCCGAAGGGGCTGTTTTAGAGAGCAAGGAAGAAACCCTGCGGACAATAAAAACCATGATTATGCGCCGACGTTTTTTTGCCGCCCTTGCGGGCCTTTCCGTTCTTGCCGTGGTCGCCTTGCCGAGTGTATGCAGGGCGGCAACCCTGGAAGAGCGTTCCGAGGCATTTATTCGTTCGCTGGCTCGGGAAGCCATCGAGTCGCTGACCAAGAAAGAAACGTTGCGTGATATCCGCATCGGAAATTTCCGCAAGCTGTTCAACCGGCATTTCGCCGTGCGCTCCATCGGCCGGTTTGTTCTCGGCCGTAACTGGCGCAAGGCGACCAAGGAAGAGCGAAAAGAATACCTGTCCCTATTCGAAGATTTTATGGTGGTTTCCTACGTTGATCGCTTCCAGCGCTATGCCGGGTTGGGCCTGAAAGTTACCAAGGCGCGCGAGGAAAGGAAGACCCTGGCAACGGTGTTTACGGAAATCGGCCGGCCCAACAATTCCAAGCCCGTGCAGGTATTGTGGCGTGTTGGCGCCAGGGGCGAAACAATGAAAATTCTCGACGTGGTGGTCGAAGGCGCGTCCATGAGCCAGACCTTGCGCTCTGATTTCAGTTCCATCATTCGCCAGAAAGAAGGCAAGGTTTCCGGCCTGCTGGAAGAATTGCGCATCAAGACGGTAGCGCTGAAGGCGGAAAAGGCTAACTAGGCCTTTTTTTCCGACCTATCCCCGTTTCAGAGCCCTCAGCCCCTTTTTAAAGGCTTGAACTTTATCCGGTGTGGTTGGTCGGCGTCGGTGCCGAGGCGGCGGTGGCGGTCGGCTTCGTAATCCTCGTAATTGCCCTCAAACCAGACCACCTGGCTATCGCCTTCAAAGGCCAGAATGTGCGTCGCCAGCCGGTTCAGAAACCAGCGATCATGGCTGATGACGACAATGCAGCCGGCAAACGACTCGATGGCGTCCTCCAGGGCGCGTAGCGTCTCCACGTCGAGGTCATTGGTCGGCTCATCAAGCAACAAAACATTGGCTTCCGATTTCAACATTTTCGCCAGATGCACCCGGTTACGCTCGCCGCCGGAAAGCTGGCCGACTTTCTTTTGCTGGTCGATGCCTTTGAAATTGAACTGGGCGACATAGGCGCGGCTTTGGATCGTCCGCTTGCCGACCTGGATGTCCTCATGCCCACCGGAAATTTCTTCCCATACGGTCTTGCCGGCTTCGAGGGTGTCGCGGGACTGATCAACATATCCCAACGCCACCGTTTCGCCGATGCGGAGATTGCCCTGGTCGGGTTCTTCGGCGCCGGAAATCATTTTGAACAGCGTCGTTTTGCCGGCGCCGTTGGGGCCGATGACGCCGACGATGCCGCCGGCAGGCAACCGAAAGCTCAGGTTTTCGATCAGCAGTTTGTCGCCATAGCCCTTCGAGATAGCTTCCGCCTCGATGACCAGACCGCCGAGACGTGGCCCCGGCGGAATGACAATCTGGGCCTTGCCGGTCTGTTGCTCCTGGGCTTTAACCAGCAATTCATCATAAGCCGTGATGCGGGCTCGGGATTTGGTCTGCCGCGCGCGTGGCGAAGATCTGATCCATTCAAGTTCATGTTTGAGGGTGCGCTGGCGCGCCGACTCCTCGCGCGATTCCTGGCCCAGGCGCTTTTCTTTTTGTTCCAACCACAATGAGTAATTGCCCTCGTAGGGGATGCCCTGGCCGCGGTCGAGTTCCAAAATCCAGCCGGTGACGTTGTCGAGAAAATAGCGGTCATGGGTAACGATCATTACGGTGCCGGCATATTCTTCCAGAAAATGCTCCAGCCAGGCCACCGATTCCGCGTCGAGATGGTTGGTCGGTTCATCAAGCAGTAGGATATCGGGTTTTTCCAGCAACAACCGGCACAGCGCGACGCGACGACGTTCGCCGCCCGATAGTTTGTTGACGTCGGCGTCTCCGGGCGGGCAGCGCAGCGCATCCATGGCAATCTCGATAGTGCGTTCAATCTCCCAGCCGTCGGCGGCGTCGATCTTTTCCTGCAACTCGCCTTGTTCGACCAGCAGCGCGGTCATTTCATCGTCGTCCATGGGTTCGGCGAAGCGTTCGGAAATTTCGTTGAATTTGTCGAGCATGACCTTGGTTTCGCCGAGGCCTTCGATGACGTTGCCTTCGACGTCCTTGCCGGGGTCGAGATTTGGTTCCTGTTCCAGATAGCCGACGCGCACGCCGTCGGCGGCCCAGGCTTCGCCGCCGAATTCCTTGTCCTGGCCGGCCATGATTTTCAGCAGTGTCGATTTGCCGGCGCCGTTGACGCCGAGCACGCCGATTTTGACGTTGGGCAGGAACGACAGCGTAACGCCTTTCAAAATATCGCGCCCACCGGGAAACGTTTTTGTCAGGTTTTTCATTACGTAGGAATATTTATAGGACGCCATTTTGGTCTCCGGGTGTGGGTGCTGCCTGATAGAGGCATTAGATAAACTACCTCGCCTGCGTTCGCAACGCGTAGGGCGCGTATCCTCAACGTTATCAAAATGCTAGTATAAGCAGCCTGAAAACAGACCCCGGAGCAATCTCCTTGGATCATCTTGAATTAGTCAAGACCATGACCGTCCGCCGGTTGATACTGTGGGTGTTTTTGGGCCTCGGGGTTGTCCTGTCCGGCGTGCTGGCATGCCCGGTGCTGGGTGGCGCGCCTTTGATGCGGGTCGGTGCGGGCATCGCCGTCGCCGCCGGTTTCTGGTTTTTCCTCGACAGATTATTGCGGGCCAGAGAATTCGACAAAAACAGCCTGCCGGCGCGGCCCGAATATTTCGGTTTTGATCTCTATAATCACCCCAAGCACCTGGAGGAATTGGGCGGGCGGAACTTGAAGTCGCTGACGTTCGTTGTCTTTGACACCGAGACTACGGGCCTGCGTCCATCCCATGGCGACGAGATTGTCTCCATTGCCGGGGTCAGGATTATCGATGGCGAAATCCGGGATAGCGAGCCGTTCACCCGGCTGGTCAATCCGGGGCGCGCCATTCCCAAGGCGTCGATCAAGTTTCACGGCATCACCGATGACATGGTCAGGCAAGAGGACGGCGTCAAAGAAGTCTTGCCGGCGTTTAGGGATTTCATCGGCGAGGCGGTGCTGGTCGCGCACAACGCTGCCTTCGACATGAAGTTTCTTAAATTAAAGGAAGCGCAAACCGGCGCCGTGTTCGATCATCTGGTGCTGGATTCGCTGCTGCTGTCGGTGTTCCTGGAATCCGAATCCCGCAACCACAGCCTCGATGCCATCGCCGAACGTCTGGGCGTCGAGGTCGAAGGCCGCCATACGGCGCTCGGCGACAGCCTGGTGACGGCAGGGGTATTTCTGCGTATGCTCGATATGCTGGAAACCCGGGGCATCCGCACCCTGGGCCAGGCGATTGAAGCATCCAACCGCATCTCCCATATCCGCGAATTACAAAAACAGTTTTAAAGCAAATCCCGAGCGGATGGCTGATCCGTGACGACGTATTTGCATCTCCTAAAACACTTCGCCGGTAAATTCGCTTTTAACTTTTTCCCGCAGCGCCTGGATGACCTTGAAGCTGTCGACCAGCATGTTGTGCTCGCGGCGGGACAGGGTTTTGGGGTGGACGTAGTTGGATACCCGCCGCCCCCCCTTGAAGTCGCTGATTTGCTGGCGCAACAGCAGCCCGGAAATTTGCACGAAGGCGTTCGACAGGTATTCGTGTTCATCATCCGAGAGCGCCCCGGCGTCGCGCAAGGCTGCCATGCGATCGAGGGTCGAAATTTTCTCGATGCCGCCGCGTAGCGCCAGCAATCGCATGGCCTCGACCAGCGGCAGGGTGCCGGTGTGCTTGAGGTTCAATTGCCCCTTGAAGTCCTTGTTTTCCTTTTCTGTGAGCAAGCGCCCGAACCAGCCCAGCGCGACGCCGTGTTCGATATCGT
>JAZFSL010000384.1:0-5119 GCA_036446135.1 Rhodospirillales bacterium
GGCGTCAGCCCCAAAACCGGCACTACGGGACGTTCGCGGGCGGCTCTCAGCGTCGTCGATCCGGTCGAGCTGAAGGTCACAATGACGGAGGCCGAAATTGTCTGGGCGACCTGACGGGCGGCGGATGTAATGGCGTCGGCTGCCGTCGCTTCGGGTGCATAGCGATGCATTTCCAGCATGCGGCGGTAATGCGGGTCTTTTTCGACCTGCTGGATAATGTTGTCCATCATCGTCACCGCTTCGACCGGGTATTCCCCGACCGCGGTTTCCGCCGACAGCATGACCGCGTCGGAACCGTCGTAAATGGCCGTCGCCACGTCTGACGCTTCGGCCCGGGTCGGGGTTGGCGTATGGATCATGGATTCCAGCATCTGGGTGGCGATAACCACCGGCTTGCCCTGAGATCGGCATTTAAAAACGATGCGCTTTTGCAAGGCCGGGACTTCTTCCGGCGGCACCTCAACACCGAGATCGCCACGCGCAACCATGACGGCGTCAGACAGATCGACAATTTCGTCGAGATGGTTGAGCGCCTGAGGCTTTTCCAGCTTCGACATGACCCCGGCGCGCCCGGCAATCAATTTGCGGGCATCAGCGATATCTTCCGGGCGCTGGACAAAGGAAAGCGCCACCCAGTCGACCCCCAGTTCCAGCCCGAAGCGCAGGTCGCCTAAGTCCTTTTCGGTCAGGGACGATAAATTCAAAACGGCGCTGGGCACGTTGACGCCCTTGTGGTCGGACAGAACGCCGCCGTTGATGACCTTGGTTTCGGCAAACTCGGGGCTGCAATCGGACACTTTCAGCCGTATCTTGCCGTCGTCCAACAATAAATCGACGCCGCTTTCCAGGGCTTGGAAAATTTCCGGATGCGGTAGGCAGACACGTTTTTCATCCCCCGCTTCCTTGTTCAGGTCGAGGCGAAAAGACTGCCCGGTTTTCAGTTTCACTTTGCCGTCCTTGAATTCCCCAACCCGCAATTTTGGCCCCTGCAAGTCGAGGAGAATACCGACGGAGCGGTGAAACCGGGTTTCCAGGGAGCGGATGATGTCAAAGCGGCGTTTGTGGTCTTCCTGGTTGCCGTGGGAGAAATTCAAGCGAAAAACGTCCGCGCCGGCTTCGAACAAGGCGGTGATCATTTCCTCGGATGATGTTCCGGGGCCCAGGGTAGCGATAATTTTAGCGCTTCTTTTTCGTCTCATGGTTCGCCTACAATACGCTTCAATTCCGATTTTTCCAGCGTTTATAGAGACTTCGCGGATGTTTGTCAGAAGGCTCGGTTTTTGGGGAATTATTAAGAGTTTTGGAGCTAAAATCGGTTAATAATACGCCGCTTGCCTAGAATGCTTGGAGAGACACGGAAATGATCGGGAAATTCATAGCATTTCGGCCAAGGGGTTTCTTGGGGGCTATGTAGGGGGCTGGCTTAGGCCGCATTGGTAACCGGAAGCGGCAAAGCTAAATCAGAATGGTGTGTAATTTCCATCCACGAATTGAAGGCCGCGATTATATCAACATCCAGCGCCCCGGCTTCAATCTGCTCTACTACCCAAAGGCAATAAGGCTCCACTTCTGCCTTTTTGAGATTGTCGGGAGACCCCGGATTACCCGGCCCTTGCCCCCATGGTTAGGGCCGGGTAAATTGCGAAGAGGCCCCAACTAGGCTAGGAATTTAAATCGTTGCAATTCATTATTTATCTTTTTTTATTTCATATTTTCATGCACTTACGAAAAAATTACTATGAGATCGACAAGCTGTTTGACTAAAATTGGAGGCGTTCCATGTCCCGATGTGGATATTTGTTGCTGGCCATCTTCCTCGGCGGAATGGTCATGACCGAAACTGTTGAAGCCGCCGATCCCGAGAACACGCTGCTGATGGAGCTTAAAGATGGCCCGGTGGTCATTGAAATGCGCCCCGACCTGGCGCCCAAGCATGTTGCGCGCATCAAGGAACTGACGCGCCAAGGCTTTTACGACGGCATCGTCTTTCACCGCGTCATCGGTGGTTTCATGGCCCAGGGCGGCGATCCCACCGGCACCGGCAGGGGTGGTTCGGGAAAAAATATTCCGGCCGAATTTTCCGACGAACCGCACGTAAAGGGCACCGCTTCCATGGCCCGCTCATCGAACCCCAACAGCGCCGACAGCCAGTTTTTCCTGGTCTTTGCCCGATCCCGCTTTCTCGATGGCAAATACACGGTCTGGGGCAAGGTGACGCAAGGCATGGAATTCGTCAACAGGATCAAACGCGGCGACAAAAATAATAACGGCGCCGTTGATAATCCGGACAAAATCATCCGCATGCGCGTCGCCGCCGACGTCAAAAAATAGATTTTTTTCCGAAAACGCCTAAGGCACCGCCGTCTCGACCTTGATCGGCGGTACGCTTTTAATATGAATGTCACGCTGCGGAAACGGGAAAACTATGCCATTGGCGCCGAAGCGTTCCCACACTTCCAGCAGAATCTGGCTTTTAACGTTGGTCAGCCCGTTTTGGGGGTCTTTGATCCAAACGCGAAGCTCCAGGTTGATGGCATGATCACCGAACTCCAACAGGTGGCACGCGATACCCGGGTCGGCTAACACGCGTTCAACTTCCTGGGCCCCCTCAATGGCGATTTCCATCGCTTTTTTGACGTCGTTTTCATAGGAAATACCGATGGGAAGGCGCAGACGGACAAGACGGTGGCTGTAAGACCAGTTTTCCACCCGTTGCGAGATCAGCTCCTCGTTGGGAATTAAATGTTCTGTCCCGTCACGGGTAATAACCGAGACATAACGCGCGCCCAACGTATTGATCCAGCCATAGGTTTCGCCGATGACAATCACGTCACCGGGTTTTACCGAACGGTCCATCAGTAAAATAACGCCGCTGATCAGATTGGAGAAAACCTTCTGCAAACCAAAACCGATACCAAGACCGATGGCGCCCGAGAAGACAGCGAATGCGGTCAGATCGATGCCGACGGAATCAAGCCCGACAACGACGGCGATGGTGAAAAGAACGATCCTGAACAGTTTTCCAAACAACACGCCGGCAGCCGGCGTGACACCGGGCATGGCGCTGAGGCGGCGTTCCATCAGTCGCGAGATCGCACCGGCCAGCCATAACAGGATGGCCAGGGCGATGATCGCCTTGGTCACGCCGAGGATGGAAATTCGCACCTCGCCGAATTGCAGCGCCATGCTGTCCAAAATCTGGGCTGTCGGCTCCAGCAGGCCGGTGATATTCAAGGCTGCAATCGTCCATGCCGCCAGCGCAATGGCGCGTGCCCAGATGGCGTTGCCGATCAACGACGAGGCCAGGCGGATGATCACCCACGCCGTCAACAGGCTGACGACAATTTCGATCAATTGGCTTGACCAGTGGGCGTTTTCAGCGGCAAAAACCGAAAACCACTGCAAGGCCAGCCAGATGACCGGCAGGCTTAAGGGTGCCAGCACCTCGGCCACCGGTTTGCCGAAACGCTCATAAAGCGGATGCGCCCAGCGCTTCTCCAACGCCTTCTCCAAGCGCCCGGCGGAAAACCAGGCGATTAAGAAGGCAACGGCAATGACAACAAACTGGATAACGGCGCTGAGGACAAAAATATGGTCCTGCGCCCACACCGTTATTTCGGCAAGCTTTGCCTCAAGAAACACAGGATCGATGTATTGCTCCAAAATCTCCCCCAAACCTAGAACGCTACGCTCTAGAATAGGTGAGCGACGGAAGGCCACCAAGGGAGACCGCAAAGCCTCAAGAATTCATGAGCTTAGCAGCTTCGGGGCAAACGGATTTCGGGGCAGAAGGGCCGACTCGGATGGTGGTTTCGTTTATCCGGCTTCGCGGATAGCACTTTCAATCTCGTCCAGCGCGGTTTGGCCCTTGGCGCCATTCGGGCCGCCGGCCTGGGCCATATTGGGTCGCCCGCCACCGCCCTTGCCGCCGACAGCAACCGAGCCGACACGGACAAGATCGACAGCGCTAATGCGCTCGACCAAATCATCGGTAACGCCGACGACGACGGACGCCTTGCCCTCGGCAACTGAAACCAGGGCGACGACGCCGGACCCGATCTGGCTTTTCAGGTCATCGGCAAGACTTTTCAGTTCCTTTGCCGGCACCCCTTCCAGCAGGCGCGGCGAATAGGTAATGCCTGCGATGTCTTTTTGCCGGGCGCCCCCGGCACCGCTGTTGGCGCCGGAATCAATTTGCCGGCGGACAGCTTCGATCTCGCTTTCGAGCTTCGAGCACTCGGCCCGCAAGGCTTCCACCCTTTCAGGCACTTCCACCGGGCGAACCTTCAACAGCGCCGCCACCTCGGCCAGAACATCGCCGCCCGAATCCTTTACTCTGGCAGGCGGGGTTCCTTTTTCCGGGACGGGCGCACTTCCCACCCCTACCCCGGTTGCCATTTGCCTTCGGGTTTCGATTAGCTTCCCTTCTAAATCGCGGCGTTGGGCCAAATACTTTTCGATCGTTGCAAGCAGTTCACCCGGCCCGACTCCTGCCAAGGTTGTTGTCGCAGTAAGAGATGCTTCGTTTCTTTTTTCTTGTTCAGCCGCGCCGTCGCCGGTCAGCGCCTCGATCCTGCGCACGCCTGCTGAGACCGCGCCTTCGGAGAGTATTTTTAACACCCTGATATCACCGGTGCGCTTAACGTGGGTGCCGCCGCACAGTTCCGTGGAATAAGCCGCATTTTCCAGGCTTCCCCCCAGGCTTCCTATCGAGACGACACGGACTTCGTCGCCGTATTTTTCCCCGAACAGCGCCATTGCCCCGGCCTTGACGGCAGCATCGGGCTCCATCAGGTGCGTGGCGATCTCGGTATTGCGTTTAATCTGTTCGTTGACCGCCGCCTCGGCATCGCTCAGTTCCTCGGCGGATACGGGTTTAGGATGACTGATATCAAACCTCAGCCGGTCCGGCGCCACCAGAGAGCCTTTTTGCGTGACATGATCGCCGAGCCGCTTTCTGAGCGCCGCATGCAACAAGTGGGTGGCGGAATGATTGGCGCGAATGTTGGCGCGCCGGGCCTTATCGACGCTCAACTGCACTTCGTCGCCGAGCTTGAGCGCCGCACCTTCAACAACACCGACATGAACGAACAAGGCATCGACTTTCTTTTGCACATCG
>JAZFSL010000385.1:0-2220 GCA_036446135.1 Rhodospirillales bacterium
GTCATATGATTTCAGAAACTGGGCATAGGTACCGCCGTCAAGTTTTGCCTGGATGGCGGCGGATACGGCGTCAAAACTATCCACCCTGACGCCAGCGAACAATTTCCGGACGGCCTTTTTAAGGAGCGCCGCCAGCTTTACGTACTCGGCTTTGGCGACTTTTCCGTGGCGGCGCTCATGGGCCAGTACGATCTGGCCCGCGCACCTGCCGGATTTCTTTTTATACCCGCTTCGCAGCGCAATTTCCGGCTGCACCTTGATACGCACCAGCAATTCCACCACGCATCCCTTGGCGGTTTTCCCCTCGTACCCGATGCGGTCGCGCACCCGGTACCAGCCCAGTGGCTTGCCGGCCCGGACAAAGCCCGGTTGATGTTCAATATCGTAGGAAACCTTTTCCCGGGCAAACGCCGTCTTCACCTTCACCTTGGGCGGCTGACAGCGAACATCCGGCGTCAATCCGGCTGCCTGCGCGGAGCCGACCAGCAGGACAACCACCGGAACCGACAACAATATGAATAAAGCGCTCAGCCTTCCTGCCAATACGGCCTCCGGGCTATTTAAACTCGACGCTGACAATTTCGTAGTATTTGACGCCTTTGGGGGTGTGGACCTCAACGGAATCGCTTAAACTTTTACCGATCAGGGCCTTGGCCAGGGGCGACGTCACCGGCAGCTTGCCCGCCGAGATGTCGGCTTCGTGGCTGCCGACGATCTGATAGGTAACTTCCTCGTCCGTTTCTTCGTCAACCAGCATCACCGTCGCAGCAAACATGATGACCTTGCCCGACAGCGTCGCCGGGTCAATCACTTCCGCGTGGCTGATGATGGCTTCCAGTTCTTTCAGGCGGCCTTCGATAAAGCCCTGCTTGTCCTTGGCGGCGTGATATTCGGCGTTTTCTTTCAAATCACCGTGCTCGCGTGCAATACCAATGGCCTTGGAGACAGCCGGGCGTTCAACGTCTTTGAGGTGGCGGCGCTCTTTCTCCAGCACGGCCAACCCCTCGGCGGTCATCGGTATTTTATCCATCGTCCAGAAACCTTATTAATTTAGAAACCACCATCAAAATAGGCCTGCAACGGTGCCACATCAAGGTGACCCTTGGCCATAGCCTCAATGGCGCCGACGGCGGCCACTGCCCCGGTCATGGTGGTGTAGTGCGGGATGTTGAAGGTCAAGGACGAGCGACGGATGGAATAGCTGTCGGCAATGGCCTGCGCGCCCTCGGTGGTGTTGATGACTAATTGCACGCCGCCGTCGGTGATGGCGTCGACGCAATGCGGTCCGCCGTCGAGCACCTTGTTGATGTGCTCGACCCTTAGCCCCTTTTCGGTCAGGAATTTTTGCGTGCCGCCTGTGGCGAGCAGGGTGAACCCTAGCTCCACCAGCCGACCAGCCAGCACCGCCGCCATTTCCTTGTCGCGATCTTTAACCGAGATAAATACCGTGCCGGCCGTAGGCAAAGAATTGCCGGCGCCCAGTTGCGATTTGGCGAAGGCGCGTTCGAAATCGATGTCGATCCCCATGACTTCACCGGTGGATTTCATTTCGGGGCCTAAAATAATATCGACGCCGGGGAAGCGGGCGAACGGGAAGACCGCTTCTTTGACCGCGAAGTGGCCGTTGATGGCTGCGGACGAAGGAAGATCGAAGGATTTCAATTTCTCGCCCGCCATCACCCGGGCGGCGATCTTGGCCACGGGAACACCCGTCGCCTTGGCGACAAAGGGCACGGTGCGGCTGGCGCGCGGATTGACCTCGATGATGTAGATATCGCCATCCTTGAGCGCGTACTGTACGTTCATCAGGCCCACGACATTGAGGCTGCGGGCCAGCAAGTGCGTCTGGTGTTCCAGTTCGGCAATAATTTCCTGACTTAGCGAATAAGGCGGCAACGAACAGGCGCTGTCGCCGGAATGAATACCGGCTTCTTCGATGTGTTGCATGATGCCGGCGATGTAAACGTGTGATCCGTCGGCGATGGCGTCGACATCAATCTCGATGGCGTCTTCCAGGAACGAATCCAGCAACACCGGACTCGAGCCCGATACATGCACGGCCTCGGTCATGTAGCGTTTGAGGCCGGCTAAGTCGTGGACAATTTCCATGGCCCGCCCGCCGAGCACGTACGACGGCCGGATGACCAGCGGATAACCGACGTCCCTGGCGACGGCCTCGGCCTCGGCTTCGGAACGCGCCAGACCGTTTTTCGGCTGTTT